>JBBSSY010000245.1:0-5825 GCA_038241595.1 Chitinophagales bacterium
AAATGGCTGGAAAGTTTTGGTCTCGATCATAATAGGTGTTTAATTTTACAATGTAATTAAAATACGAATTCATTGAATTTATGTGGTAATTACGAATGATCATTTTACATATACTATATTTAAATCATACATAAAGTGGATATTTTTATGCCTTACAGATAATAGCTATATGTTACGGATTGATAGTCGTTTAAGTGAGCCATTGGCATGGAACAATTACTTAAAATGTTTGTTATAATTTGGTCATATTTGCTAATATTCCTGTAATCGGGAGGCTATCCTTGACAAAATCACCTATCTTTGGCCACCTTTCGATATCGTAATAAAATACAAACCTCCTTTTTCATAGCCATAACAAAATCAGAGGCAAATAATATGTCTAAAGTAACTTTCAACAACAAAAAGAGTCTTTTTTACAATGCCCTAAAAGCAAATGTGGATCAGTATTTTTTATCAAATAACATCAAAAAGACGGGCAATTGGGAATTGTATACAAAGACAATTGTACTGATTCCAGCAGCGTTGGGTCTGTATATCTTGCTATTAGCAGTTCAAATGCCGGTAGCGCTGGCGCTAACATTGTGTGCACTGCTCGGTTTTGTGCTGGCAAGTATAGGTTTCAACGTAATGCATGATGCCTGCCATAGTAGCTATTCGAGTAAAAGATGGGTGAATGAAACCCTGGGTTTAACGCTAAACGCGCTGGGCGGCAACGCATTTATCTGGAAGTTTAAACATAATATCGTTCATCATACCTACACGAATGTAGATGGTGTTGATGATGACATCGCTAAAAGTCCTTTAATGCGGCATTGCTCCTCTCAGAAATGGATGCCTGCCCACCGCTTTCAACACTTTTATGTAGTATTGGTATATGCGATTTCATCGGTAGCATGGGTAGCGATTATGGACTTTAACAAGTATTTCTCCCGTAAAGTCTTTACAACACCCTTGCAAAAAATGAGCATGAAAGACCATGTGATTTTCTGGCTCAGCAAAGTGTTGTATGCAGTATTTTATGTAGTTATTCCAATTATGGTTGTCGGGGCTAAACAATGGGCAATTGGTTATGCCTGTATGGAAGTGACGCTAGGTCTTACGCTTGCGCTTGTTTTCCAGCTGGCACATGTCGTGGAACATACCGAGTTTGAATCAGCGGGCATCGAACCTAAATTGATTGAAAATGAATGGGCTGCCCACCAGGTAAAAACGACAGCGAATTTCGCACCGCGCAACTGGTTGGTTAACTGGTATGTAGGTGGTTTAAATTACCAGGTCGAGCATCACCTCTTCCCAAAAATCAGCCATGTTCACTACCAACAGATCAGTAAAATCGTGGAAAAGACCTGTGAAGAATACAATCTGCCTTACAACACATATCCCACGATGACCTCCTCGATTGCTTCGCATTTTCGCATGCTCAAGGCGCTTGGTGAAAGGCCCATGCAGGAGGATAAGTCGATGAAGATTGCATCCTAACTAGTTTATGGTTTGTAGTTTGTAGTTTGTAGTTGTTTTATGGCTTAAACTACAAACCATAAACTACAAACTATAAACTAGTTTTTCGGTTTATACTTCGCCCCGGCAAAAATTTTGTTTGCAGGGACTTTCAAAATATCATCCGGTTTGAGGGCCGGATTTTTTTGTGCATAACGCTCAAGGATCTGCAGCCCTACCCATTGGCCGATGTTACCCGGTGCCGCATCGGGCATTCCCTGCGTATTGGGACTGTCACCGATATAATTCTTCACGACCATCGGCTCCGAAGTGTACAATTCGTTGCCTTGCAGGAAGTAATTCCAGATGGAGGCTTCATTTTCCTGGCACCACTTCGCCTGTCGCGCAGTGTAACCGGTAAGAAGGCTGTCAGCCACTCCCGGCATAAAATGGCGCGTAAGGTACCACTGCTTCCCTTTTTCGATCATCTCCTCGATCAACGGCCGACCCGCACTTTTATCCGGGTAAATATCTTCTGCCACTGCTTTCATACAATTGACCGGAATATATTCCGGTGAAAAGTTGCGGGATATATACCCGGGAAACATTTCCTGTCCCTGCGGAGTCTGGTAGAAAGAAAAATTTCTGCCGGCAAACAACTGGAGCCCCACCGCTAGCGCCTGGTTCGTGATGGCCACGCCCGGAGCATCGAACGGCCCCAAATAATAAACAACCTTTGGCACCGTGTACTGTGGATAATAGTATTTTACGTATTTAAACGACTGGCTCAAGCGCTCTTTCACGTCGTTTGTATTATTAAAAGATGCAGCCAGCGAGTCATATAGGGGCGTCGTCAGCGTTATAAAACGCTTTAATTCAGCGCGGGTAACATGTAGTGCGGTGTTTGGGAGTGACTGCGCAAGACCCGGAAGTCCTAATATATATACGAGGAAATCGTTGGTAAAATAAGGATAGGCCGATTGCAGTTCTGCGGCGCCGCGGGTTATGTCTGCCGTATCCATTTTCCGGAACATAAACTGATCAAACCGTTCAATATTGATCTTCACCTCGATGCCAGATACATCCGGCGTGTTTTTCTGTTTACAACCCGTTATCGATAAGAATAACAGGTAAACAACAATTAATCTTTTAAACGAAATAGTCATGACATCGGCTTTCTTGTCAACGAATGTCACTCATTTCCGGCAATGTCCGATTTTGCCTGACAAGAGAATCTGACCGCTCGCGTTTCTTTAACAAAGCTTGCGGCATTTCCCATCGAAAGCACCCGTTAAGCATGAATGTTTGTAAATTTACCCCTGCAACGACATAAATTTACCCCCCCCATGAAAATAGCCATCGCCCAGCAAAATTATCACATTGGCAATTTTGAAAGTAACCTGCAAAAAATCATTGCAGGCATTAATGCTGCCAAACAGGCCGGTGCGGACCTGGTGGTCTTTTCTGAGTTGTGCATTTGCGGGTACCCGCCGAGGGATTTTGTTGAATTCAATGACTTCATTTATAAATGTTACGAAAGCATTGAAATACTCAAAACCCATGCAGATACTATCGGGGTTGTCGTGGGCACCCCGCTGCGAAACCCGATGGTGGAAGGAAAGGATCTTTTTAACGCCGCCGTGTTGATAGCCGGCAATGAGGTAAAAGGCGTGGCGTATAAAACCTTGCTGCCGACCTACGATGTGTTTGATGAATACCGTTATTTTGAACCGGCCAGCGAATGGAACACCATTGAATTCAAAGGGAAGAAGATCGCCCTTACTGTTTGCGAAGACATCTGGAACATTGGTGACAACCCGCTCTACCTGACCTGCCCTATGGATAAACTGATGGCACAGCAACCGGACCTGATGATCAACATCTCTGCCTCCCCGTTTGATTACGACCATGATGACGATCGCAAAGAAGTGATACGGGCAAATGTGCTGAAGTATAAAATTCCCATGTTCTATTGCAACGCTGTCGGAAGCCAGACTGAGATCGTTTTCGACGGCGGCAGCCTGGTCATCAACGGTGCCGGGAAAATCGTTACCGAGATGAAATATTTCGAGGAGGATTTCCAGGTGATTGAACTGGAAGGTCTGCAGGCCGAACTTAACCAGGACAATGGCATCAGTAAGGCCGCCGCGGCCACGGCCATCGATAAATTTTCTGCCAGTTTTGCAGAAGGAGAGACACGCATTTCCAGATTAAAGAATCCAGAAAAGATCATATCGTTTTTAACAGAAGGTCATAACATCGAACTTATCTATCGGGCGCTCATCCTTGGCATTAAAGACTATTTTCAAAAAATGGGCTTTTCAAAAGCAATTTTGGGTAGCAGCGGCGGGGTAGATAGTGCCATTACGCTCGTCCTGGCCTGTGAGGCACTGGGGGCAGAAAATGTACATGCCGTGCTGATGCCTTCCCCATATTCAACGTCGCATTCAGTGAGTGATGCAGAAGCGCTGAGCAGGAACCTCGGCAATCCGTACGATATACTGCCTATTGAGTCCATCTATGAATCTTTCCTGAGTACCTTAAAACCTGTATTCAACGATCTTCCTTTTAGCGTGGCGGAAGAGAACATTCAAAGCCGCACGAGAGGGAATCTCTTGATGGCAATTGCCAATAAATTTGGCTATATCTTGTTAAATACTTCTAATAAAAGTGAATTGTCTACGGGTTATGGGACGCTGTACGGCGACATGGCCGGTGGGTTGAGCGTGTTGGGTGACCTCTACAAAATGCAGGTTTACGCATTGGGTAATTACCTCAACCGCAACGGCCTGTTGATCCCGACGAATATACTCACGAAGGCGCCGTCAGCGGAGCTCAGGCCGGATCAGAAAGACAGCGACAGCCTGCCCGAGTACCCGTTACTGGATAAGGTATTATACCTCTATATTGAAAAAAGACAAGGGCCGAAAGAGATCATCGCCATGGGCGTTGACGAAGTGCTTGTAAACCGGGTTTTAAAAATGGTGAATGTCAACGAATACAAACGCAACCAGTTCTGCCCCATCATTCGGGTCAGCAGCAAGGCGTTCGGCGTGGGAAGGAGGATGCCGATTGTAGGAAAGTACCTTTCTTAAAATAAAATTACAGTTCTTTTGTAAGTGGGATTACACAAACCCACTCAATTTCTTTCTCTCCATATTTTTCAGCATTTAGTGAGTGCAGACCCTTTGTGGGCTGCGATATGATCTGTTTTGCTGCTTTTTATTTCGTATTGAGGCTCTTCTTCGCTGGCGTGATGCGTATATCCTTTGTAATCGAAATCAGTTTTATGCACTTTAATAATAGTTCCGGAAACCTTGCCCGCTTCGGAATTCCAACTTACTTTGTCGCCTGTTTTGAATGTAGATTTCATAAAATAAACTTTAGTTTCGGGGGTTCTTTTTTTTGTCAATTGCGTTTAATAATGAATGATAGGCTTTATTAAATTTCTGAACACCTTCCTTTTCTAATGCTCGAGTGATATCATCAATAGCGATCCCATTTTCTTTTAATTTTTCCATTGCCTGTCCTCTTCCAGCAAACTATTTACTAGCTCAGCCTTTGCTAAGCCATGATCTTTAAAAAGCATCAATAGTTTCTAAAGGAAGCGTGTTGATGGTATCCTGGCCGATTTTTATTTGCTAAAAAAATCTTGATATCTATGCAAAAACATTTCTTCAGAAAAGCACTCGGTAATCATTGACTCAAACACTTCTGCTCTCTGAAAACCATCAAACGGGAGCGATGCAATTGGCACAAAGGCTGGTTTACTAAAATGCTTCCTTAACTATAGCGCTTTCAGTTATACCTAACGAAAACAATTGTTTTTCCACCGCATTCATCATTTCTTCCGGACCGCAGAGGTAATAATATTTAGTACCTTTTTCGATGTTTCTTTTAATTAATTCCGCCGTGATGTATCCGTGTTCATAACCTTCAACCTCTTCGACAGACAATACATTTATGAAATGTAGACCCAACATCTTCCTGAATTCATCTTCCATAATTCCGCTTTTATAAAAACCAGGATACCGGCGACTATTTCTATTACACCTACTATCATGAAAAACGTTGCGGTAGAAAATGGCAACATGTCTTTTATACCTGGATTAAGGTATTGCTCCCAATTGGTTAGCAGGTTTGTGAATTTGTCAAGTCCCGATACAATGGGAACTATCACAAAAGTATATTTTAAAAGACTGAATGGTGGCTTGATTGATTGTTTTGAAATTGTAACGTCCATTTTTTACGCTTTATTTTATAAATCAGTTCCTTAGTATATATGTTTAAGTAGGTGAGAAAGGGAAAGGTTACAATTGCTATTTTTCGGTATGGCAAATCATAATAAGCAAGATGCTGCGTATAAGAACTTTAAAAGAAAAGGTAAC
>JBBSSY010000246.1:0-5821 GCA_038241595.1 Chitinophagales bacterium
AAACGAACGCCTTTGTTGCAAATGAAAGTCTGCATTGAAAATGAATGCCTGTGTTAAAACGAACGTCTGTGTTGAAAAAGAACGTCTGTGTTGAAAATGAACGTCTGGTTGAAACGGAAGCCCGTTTAGGCCGCCAGAAAAGAGCACAGGCTGTAGGGCTGTGTCGAAACGATAATTATAATGCCAGTAGTCAATATTTTAGGACATAAAATAGTTTATGATTCAATTTCAAAACGCATTACAAAATCATTCATCCAGTACTCATTGCCGATAGAAATGTTTTCTTCGCGGGTGATGCGGAAACCAAGTTTTTCATAAAAAATGCGGGCGGTATTTTCCCGGTTTACATTTAATTCCAAAGCATGGCCACCAGCCGCTTTTATTTTTGCAACAATATAATTGATCAGCGATTTGCCCGTGCCCCTGCTCCGCGTCCGGGTATCTACGTAGATTTTTTGCAATTTAAACACCCCGGATTCATACGTCGTTGAATACGAGGCGAACGCAACCGGCGCCGAATCAAGATAGGCGAGCAGAAATTTATGCCGCGCAAACTGGTCCTCCAGGGATTCACGGCTGTAAAACAGGTTCATCATATATTCAATTTGTGCCGGCGCTAAAATATGTTTGTAAGCCTGCGGCCAGATGAAGTCAGCGAGCTCCTTGATAATTTTAATATCGCCAACAGTCGCCTCCCTGATTATTAGTTCCCCATGCATGATCAAAAGACTGAATTACGTAATGACATCCGAAATTGAAGCAAAAGCTGATAGCTGATAGCTGACAGCTGATAGCTGATAGCTGATAGCTGACAACTGACGTTATTTTGTTGCACATACAGCAGGAAATCGTAGGTGCCATGAAACAACACCGCGATGCCCACCCAACGGGTTAAATAAGGGTTCTTTGGTGTACTTGTCTTTTTCGAGAATAAAAAGAAGGCGCCAGTGCCAGTGCTAATAATTTCATACCGGTGATTTGAAATTGAAAGTAAGCATATATCTTGTAAGAGATAGGAGCACACCCCTGACCATGAAAGCATATCAACCAATTTTCTTATCCGCCATGCTGAAAAACTGCCTCCTGATTGGCTTCTTGTCAACGGCGCATTTATTGTCTGTGGGCCAGGAATTCGGTGGCAACCCGCCCTCCGTCAAATGGCAACAAGTAAACAACCAGGCCGCCCGGGTCATCTATCCGCGCGGGCTTGATTCCATCGCGTGGCAGGTTGGCGCGACCGTTGGCATATTAAACAGCACCACGCAACGTTCCATAGGTACCCGGCAGCGGAAAGTCAATATCGTCTTACAAAACCAAACCACTGTTTCAAACGCGTATGTAACGCTGGCGCCCTTTCGCAGCGAGTTCAACCTGACACCGCCACAGAACAGCCTGGAAATGGGCAGCCTGCCCTGGCAGCTTCAGTTATCTAACCACGAATTCCGGCACGTACAGCAGAACAATAATCTTAATGTCGGGTTGTCGCGCGTTTTCTGGCTGGTGTTTGGCGAAGGGGGACAGGCGGTAGCGAACGCGTTGGCGGTGCCTGACTGGTTTTACGAGGGAGACGCCGTGTACAACGAGACGAACCAGAGCCTGCAGGGGAGGGGACGGCTGCCAGCCTTCTTCGACGATTACCGGTCGCTCTGGGAGGCACAAAAAAATTACTCGTGGATGAAATTGCGTAATGGCTCATTACGCGATTATGTGCCTGACCATTACCGGCTGGGGTATATGATGGTGGCCTATGGCCGGGAGAAATACGGAGATGAAGTATGGAAAAAAATCACGCATGACGCAGCAGCTTTTACCGCCCTGGTGTATCCTTTCCAGCATGCCGTAAAAAGATACACCGGCAAATCGTACGTTGATTTCCGTAGGGAGGCGTTTACTTATTTCCGTGAGTCACTGGTCCCGGATAATGCGGACCGTATCCAACGCAGGCAGCGGAAGCATTTCGTGGCAGATGAAGAAAATCCAGCCTATATCAACGACAGCACGCTATTGTATATGCGCAGTTCTTACCGCGCCATACCTGCTTTTACGATACGGACCAATGGCCGGGAGCGTGCCCTGCGTGTACGCGACGTATCGCTGGACAGTTATTTTTCTTACCGGAATGGCAGGATCGTGTATGCCGCTTTTCAACCCGATGCCCGCTGGGGCTGGCGCGACTACAGCGACCTGCGCTTCATCGACGTCAACACGGGTCAGCAACGATCCGTAACGCGGCACACCAAGTATTTTTCACCGGATATCAGCGACGATGGCAAAACGATTGTGGCCGTAAGGGTGGATCCCGATGGCAAGCACCGGCTTGAGCTGCTTGATGCCATGACCGGTTCGGTGACAAAGACATTTCCCAACAAGGATCATCTTTTCTACACCTACCCGGTCTTTCACCAATCGGGTGTCATTTCGTGTGTTCGTAACAGTGAGGGAAGGATGGCACTGGCCTTGCTGAATGATGGAAATGGCCAGACGAGGCTGCTCACGCCTTTTTCCAACAACGTGATCGGTTTTCCGTCGGTGCAGGGGGATACCATTTATTTTACGGCTTCCCATGCCGGTCGTGACCGGTTATTTGGCTACGATGTAAAGCAGCAGCAGCTTTTTTTATTAATACATTCGTCGCTGGAATCAGTAACCGGTGACTATCGGCTAGTGGCGGGGCACGATACACTCGCCTGGAGCCATTTTACCGCGAGCGGGTACCTGATAATGGAAGTCGACAAATCAGCGGTCACCTGGCAGCCACTGGAGCCAGCTCAATTTACCCTCGACCTGCCTGATTTTGGCATCGCCGCGCTTGGGACAAAACCGGTGGGTCTGCCATTATCCACCCTTGTTTCGACCGGTTCCAGCTATTCAAAGGCGTTCCAATTGTTTAATTTTCACAGTATCTACCCGCTGGTGAACGATCCCGATTATTCGCTGGCATTGATCGGGCAGAATGTACTCAACACGCTGCAGTCTGAAGCATTTTTTTTATACAACCGCAACGAGAAATTCAAACAGGTAGGTGTAACCGCTGTTTACGGCGCCTGGTTTCCGAATGTATCTTTTGGCGGAAGTTATGCTTTTGATCGCCGTGGCCTGTTCCACGGTCGGCGCATCTACTGGAACGAGTCTGACATACACGCGGGTGCAAACCTGCCGCTCAACCTGAGCCGGGGCCGTAATTATACGTCGTTGGATTTTGGCTCAGACATTGCGTACAAACAGCCGGTGTTTCGGGGTGTTTACAAGGACAGTCTCGGCGACCAGTCGTTCGGCTACCTGAATAATTATCTACTCTTCACAAACCAGGTGCAGCAGGCACGGCAGCAGATCTATCCCCGCTTTGCACAAACCGTCTCACTCAATTTCAGGAAATCAGTGACACGGGTAGATGCCAGCCAGTGGCTGCTTTCGGGCAGTATTTACCTTCCTGGTATTGCGCGTAATCACAGCCTGGTATTGCAGGCGGCCTACCAGCAGCGTGACACGCTGAACCAGCACCGTTTCTCCAACAGTTTTCCCTTTTCCAGGGGATATAACAATGAAAGTTTATACCGCATGGTAAAGTGGGGAATGAATTATCATCTGCCGTTATTTTATCCTGATGCCGGGTTTGGCAATATCGTGTATCTGCTGCGTGTCCGCGTCAATGGTTTCTACGACCAGACGCTGGTAACGGACAACCGGCTCAAGCAGGCCTTTTTCCGCTCGGCGGGTACGGAATTCTTTTTTGACACGAAATGGTGGAACCAGCTGCGGCTAAGCATCGGCGTAAGATACAGCCACCTGTTGGACCGCGACCTGTTTGGTGGTAGCGGCAGGAACCGGTTTGAGCTGGTGCTGCCGGTGAATTTGTTGCAACGGTGAGGGATTTAGCAGTCAGTAGTCAGCAGTCAGCAATCAGAAGAAGGGGATGGGGTATGAGGTATGAGGTATGGGGTATGTGGTCTCCGCCTCAGGGCGTAGAGATTCATGGTAACTGTGTAGAAATGCTACGGAAGAATTCTGCTTCTGACAAAAACTCCCCCCAGCGTTTGCGCCGTTAAATATCAAAAACCCATGAAACAATTCCCCGTTGAGAAATCGAAGGTGACGTTAGAACAATTCTGTTAGTCATTTAATTCTGTAAATTCTGCTTCTGACAAAAAAAAACTCCCCTGTCGTTCGCGCCGTTAAATATCAAAAACCCATAAAACGATCCCCCGTTGAGAAATCGAAGGAGACGTTAGAACAATTCTGTTAATCATTTAATTCTGTAAATTCTGCTTCTGACAATTTTTAAACGCAATCATAATGCTGCATATTTAACCCATCCTGTAAATCCTGCTCACAAGTGCGCCAAACTCTCTTCAATCACCTTCAGCTTAGCTTCCGCATCGGCTTTTTTCTTCCGCTCCAGCGCCACCACATCCGCCTTCGCATTTTGCACGAAACGCTCGTTGCCTAATTTCTTGTCGACCGACTGGATAAACCCGCTGAGGTAATTCCATTCTTTCAACATTTCCTCCTTTTGGCTGGCAGTGTCTACGGCTCGTTCCGATTCCAGGTAAAAAGTGTCTTTGCCGCAAACCAGTGCTATGGTATTTTCAACACTGCCGGATGTGAACTGCACGGAACGGGCATTTACCTGTTTGGCCAGTACCGACTGGATGGACTCGTACACGTCCGGAGATTCCGTTTGCACGTGCAGAACGATCTCCTCTTTCGGCTTCAGCTGGTTTTTATTGCGCGTGTCGCGGATGGAGGAAATGACCTGTTTTAACAGCGTTGCCTTATCAAGCACATCCTGGTTGACCGTTTCCACCGATGCAAATTGTTTCATGCAGAGATCGTCCGACCGGTCTTCCAACAGGTGGTATACCTCTTCGGTGATAAAAGGCATGAAGGGATGCAGGAGCTGCATCAGGTCTGTGAAAAAACCAATGGTTTTCTGGTACACTTCGGCCGAGATCGGCGACTCGAAACCGGGTTTCACCCACTCGAGGTACCAGCTGCAGAAATCATCCCAGATCAACGAATAGGTAACTTTGAGCGCTTCACTCAGGCGAAACTGCCTGATCAGCGTGTCGATGCTGGTGCGCGCTTCCGCAAGCCGGTTTTCAAACCAGTTTACCGCGAAGGCCACGGACGGATCAACGGGCTGCGACGAAGTATCCTGGCGGTCGGCCCACAGGCTAACCAGTTTGCGCGCGTTCCATATCTTGTTATTAAAATTCCGACCCTGTTCCAAACTGCTTTCATCAAACAGCAGGTCGTTGCCGGCGGGAGACGAGATCATGATGCCAAAACGGACTGCATCGGCCCCGTATTTTGCGATCAGTTCGAGCAGGTCAGGGGAATTACCCAGGCTTTTACTCATCTTGCGGCCCATCTTATCCCGTACCATACCGGTGAAATAAACATGTTCGAACGGTGCCTGTCTTTCAAATTCCATCCCGGCCATGATCATGCGGGCCACCCAGAAGAAAATGATATCCTGCCCGGTCACCAGCACGGCCGTTGGATAATAATAATTAAGCTCCTCGTTGCCCGGCTCGCTGATGCCTTTAAAAACTTCCATCGGCCAGAGCCAGGATGAAAACCAGGTATCGAATACATCCGCATCCTGCGTCAGGATCGCGTCGGACACAAAGTAGAGTGACTGGTAAATGGCCTGCGCTTGTTCCAGCGTTTCCGCCACCACCATATTGCCCTCGGCATCGTACCAGGCTGGTATCTGCTGGCCCCACCACAGCTGGCGGCTGATGCACCAGTCGCGCGTGTTTTCCATCCAGTATTTATAGGTCGCCAGGAATTTGTCGCCGGGGTGAATCTGAACGTC
>JBBSSY010000247.1:0-5811 GCA_038241595.1 Chitinophagales bacterium
AAGCAGACGCTTCTTTGCGGGTTGTTACTACCACCGATGAGGACCTTGCGCAGGTCGTTGAATACCGCGATCACCGGGACCTGCTGCTGGCTCGAAAAGTACAAGAAGATAAAGAAGGTTCGAGCTGGCTCACCACGTATTACGTGTACGATGATTTGTCGCGCCTGCGATTCGTAGTGCCGCCTAAGGCTGTCTTGCAGTTGCAGGGGAATATATTGATTACGCCCGAAGTGGCGCAGGAACTTTGTTTTGCCTACGTGTACGACGGGCGTGGGCGGATGACACAGAAGAAGATGCCGGGTGCCGGCTGGCTAAGAATGGTGTATGACCGTGCTGACCGGCTGGTATGTAAACAAACGGCCACCCAGGAAGAACGACAAGAGTGGCTGACCACCTGCTACGATGCTTTGGGCCGGGAAGTACTGACCGGCCTGCTACATACATCCTTGACGCGTTTCGTGCTCCAGGAATATGTTGACGGGCAGCCTGAAGGGTATACGGAGGTGCTGACAGATGCGCCGCCGTACCCGGTGCGTGCCTGGATGAATCCCTGTGTAACCGGTTCACCCCTCACGGCGCTTACTATTACCCGGTATGATGACTATGGCTGGACTAGCAAACGTTTCAGCGATGTATATAACGAACGGCTACCTGCGGGTACAAGTCTTTCCGCAGAGCAGCTACCATCGGGTAGTATGCAGGAAGCCATCGGCACAAAAGGCTTGGTAACGGGAACGATCGTGCGCATACTGGACAATGAAGCTGGCTCGAACCGGTGGCTTGAGTCGGTCATCTTCTACGACACCAAAGGGCGTGTGATTCAGGAGAAAGTGGAAAATTACCTCCGCGGCGAAGACATCACGACGACACGTTATGATTTTGCCGGACATGTATTGAGTGAATACCAGGTACAACACAATCCGGAAGCAGAAGAAAGCGAAACCAGGCTGCTTACCTCGATGGACTACAATTTGTCTGGCGGGCTGGAACGAACGTTCGTAACCGTTAATGATGTAAACGAAACGCGCCGGCTCGTGAGCCGCCAGCAGTATGATGTGCTGGGTAAACCGTCGATAAAGGAGTTGGGTTTTACAAAATCCGGGCTACCCCTGGAGCGGCAGCAATTAAATTATAACCTGCAGGGCTGGCTAACGGGGATCAATGGGCGAAACGCGAGCGACGGCTTAAAGACGGTTTCTGGTTCGCCATGGTTTTCCCTGGCATTGCGTTATGAAGGCAGTGAGATGCCACGTTATAGTGGGTCAATCTCTGCGATGCAATGGCGGAGCCGTGGTGATGGTGTCGCCCGTGCTTTTGGTTTCAGCTATGATGGCAGTTCCCGGTTGCTGGGTGCCGACTACAGCGAGGCGCAGCCAGGTACCCCAAGTTATGGGGAAGGCCAGATACTCAACTTTGACGTGGCGATGGGCGATGGTAAAACCGTCCCCTCCGCGTACGATGCGGGTGGAAATATCCAGGGTATGAAGCTATGGGGTTACAAACAGGGACAGAGCCGCCTGGTTGACCAGCTCGCATATCGTTATATCCAGGGCAGCAACAAATTGATCGCGGTAAATGATCTTTCGGGCGACGTCTCGAAAGGATCAGACTTTTCGGGTTCCAGCAGCCCGGGCGACGACTACAGCTATAACAGCGATGGAAGCCTGGTTCGCGATGGCAATAAAAATATTCGCCAGGTTGAATACAACCACCTGAACCTGCCGGTGCGGATAATGATAGACGGCGAGATGACCGGCGAAATAGTATATGTGTACGATGCCCTGGGACATCGGCAGGAAAAGCTGGTGCGCGACATAAAAAAAGATGTCGTAACACGCACCATTTATCTCGGTGACTTCACCTACGAAAAAGTCGGTGCGGCGCCCATGACGCTAACCATGATCGCACATGATGAAGGGCGGATCAGGCCAGTTATTAAGGAAGCTGCTATCACGTATGTTTTCGATTATTTTCTGCGCGACCACCTCGGCAACGTCAGGATGGTTTTGACAGACGAAGAGAACGTACATGCCTACCCGATGGCGACGCTGGAAAATAAGACCCTGGGGGAAGAAAAAAAATACTACGGGATTCCCGACGATCCCTCAAGGGTTGAGAAGCAGGAAGTGGCCGGTTACCCCGAGTCAGCAGAAAGCCGGGAAAATCAATATGTTCAGCGGTTACAGGGAACCGGTACGAAGACCGGCACTTCAATGCTTCTGCGGGTGATGTCGGGCGACCGGGTGAGCATCCGGGCCACCAGCTGGTATCGCGATCGGTCGGCGCAACCCAAGGGTGCAAACCCGGTGGAAGAGATCATATCCGGTTTGCTTGGATCCCTTACGGGTGCTGGTGCGGGTAAGTTCCTTGCAACCGCTGACGCCGGTTCAGGTCTGCTTGCCCCGGCGCTGGGTAGTTTTCTTGGTAAACAGGGAGGAGAGAATTTGAGTGGCAAACCGGCAGCCTATTTAAACTGGTTGTTGCTGGATGAGCAGATGAACCCGGTGATAACGGATGATGGCAGCAACAGTGGTTTCGACCCGGTTGGTCAGCCGGGTGAACTCAAGCAGCACCAGGTGATCGATCGTGCGCTGACTCGGAATGGTTATCTCTATATTTATCTCAGCAATACGTCTGATGACACGCCGGTTTATTTCGATGACCTGCAAGTAACGCATACTCCTGGTCCGCTGCTTGAGGAAACCCATTATTATCCTTTTGGCGGGATGATCGACGGCATCAGCAGCCGCGCCATGGGCGGCGCCGCGAATAAAAAATTATACAACGGCATTGAGTATAATGATGCGCTCGAACTGGATACCTATGATGCGTTTTTCCGCACCCTTGATCCGCAGACTGGCCGCTGGTGGCAGATCGACCCAAAGGTTGACCAGGGTTATGAGGGTTTGTCGCCGTATAATTCCATGTTTAACGATCCGGTCAGGTATAGTGATTTGTTGGGCGACGAGGCTGCGAACAATACACCATGTTGCGAACTGAGCTATGCCAATATTACGGAAACCGTAAAGCAGACGGCCACCGGCCTTGCCGATGCGGGCATGGGAATCGCGAATGCGATTAATAAGTATGTTAATCCGTTAACGCCGATGGTCGAATTTATTTCGGGTAAAGACCTGAATAATGGGTATTTTAATATTGATAAACCAAGATCGCAGGCGGCCATGGAGATGGCGCTTAGCTTGACGCCGGTCGGGAGGGTTGAAGGGGTGGTGGCGAAGGGGATGGAAAACAAACTCTTCTTAACCGTTGAGCAAAGCGCAAAGAATATTTCAAGCAAATTAAATGGCAATCTTGCGAGGGTGGAATTGCGCTATCAAGATGGAATAAAAGTAGTTGATCTTACGGGAAAGCCGCACTACAGTAAAAAGCAGAAAACTTTTTTTGCGACACCCCATACAATGTCGGCAGAAAGAAATTTCATGTCTCCCGACCAACCTGCATACAATACTTCCGAGAAAATGGCAAATTATTCGAGCACAAGTTTTCAAGAATTAAGGTTAGTAAGAAACTATTTAAAAAATCTGAAAGGAAAATGAAAAAGAACTTCACCATTGACAAAGGAGTTTATTTGATTTCGGAAGATCAAGTGATCTATGATCTTCATAACAATTATACTTTTTCCCACCTTAATATTTTACCCAATCAATCCACGGTTGTTTTGATTTGGGTACGATTTGACGGTGACTGGGTTCAGCAAAATCAACCGGTGGCAATAGTATTAAATTTCCTTAACATAAATCATTTCGAAGTGTCTGATGGTTTTATAATTAATAGAAGTGAGATTCTGCAGGAATTGGGTTACAAACAACAAGAAGACCGAGATATTAACTGGTTATCCCGCGAAATACATTTTAATGTAAAAGCTCATTTACTCTTTCGATTCGAAAATGATGAATTTATTAGAATACATGCAGAAAAAGTAGAAATGATATTAGGCACATAACATCAATGAATAAATAATTTACCGCGAAGCGAGGTATATCTTAAGTGGATTGATTCTGGTAAACAATGAATTGAATTAATGCAGATAATCAATCTAACCAAACATGAGCTTTTCGAAAATATTGCTCGATTGTCTATTGAAAATGAATATATCGATTTACATAATGACTACGATTGTATCAAAATATCATATGTGCATTTAGTAAAATTGGAACTGCAATTCAAATCCATTACTAGTGTTAAGTTAACTGTAAACTGACGGGAATAATCGTTTTAATTTGATTCGAGCTTCCTTGTTGGTGAATTGCCAGTTAATCTTGCTCAGTTTATTGTTCCTGCTCGATTGCCAGGCTTGCACCTCTACCTTAATTTTCTTCATTGAAGAGAGATGACGATTCAGGCACTGTCTGTTTAATATATGTAGTTCTATTTCCGCCATATTCAGCCAACTTCCATGTTTCGGGGTGTAAATAAATTCAAACCTGTCCCATAATCTTTTTGCCTCCCTTGGTTCGAACGCTTCATAAAACGCTGAGGCCGCATGTGTTTTGAAATTATCCATCACAAGTGTTATCCTTTTGGCTTTTGGATATTTATGATCTGCAATTTTCTTGATAAACCTGGCCCAATCCTTCTTGGTTTTAAATTCCGTGATTTCCAGGTAACGTTTCCCTTTCAGCGGCTCATTCGCTATAAATATGTTTACCACTCCATTTCTTACATATTCATAGTCTACCCGCGCTTCCTGGCCCCGCTTCATAGGAATTGATTGGCGTAAGTCATCGACCAGTTGTTTAGGTGACTCATCCATACATACGACCGGATAATCAGCGTCATAGGGCCTTTTGTACACATCCAATACCGATTCCATATTAGCCACGAAGTCACTATTACTTAACGGGGGTATTACCCATCCCTTCACCTTCCAGGGCTTAAGTTCGTTTTTTTTTGAACAGTTCTTACCGTCACGTGTGATATGCTTTCGACATACTTCAGTTCCACCATTTTATCTGCCAACAAACGTAATGACCATTTGGCAAATCCCTTTGGCGGCTCACTGCAACATAAGGTTACCAGTTTGGCTTCGGTATCACCGTCTATTTTCGGTTCATATATTCTCGTGGTTGGCCGCCTCTCCAAAGCACCCTCAAAACCTGATTCCACAAACTTCTTCTTGATCCTGTCGATTGTACGCATCCCGATTTTAAGCACTTTACTTATTTGCTCGTTGGTCACTTTCTCTGAATACTTCCCTTCGTCGCAATTTAATAGAACATAAGCCACTCTGAATGTCTGGGAATTATGAGAACCTTTGTTAATTATACTGTGGAGCTCCTGAACTTCAGACTTCGTTAATTTTACAGTGTAACGTATCATATGCAAATGGGTTAACCAAATATACATAAAAAATATACGTCATAGCATCATTAACTTAACACTAGTAAATCAGCCAATGTTATTTTAGAACGAGGTATAGCATGGATTTAAACGCCGAAATCAGGGGACTGACAATAGATAGCATGTATAGAGGACGTTTCGAAGCAGACGGAGTCCTACAGGAAATTTCACTTGAAGGGAAGTATTATTATTAGGTGGATTTTTATGGAGACATATCGATAGAATATTTTCAGGTAATTTTACGCTGACCGTTTTATAAGCAACATCATTTTAAAGAATTATCGCTTTAGTTAGAGGGGTAAATAGTCTTAATAATTTTCATGTGAGCAATCTACACATCAAGAAAAAATGGACCACGGCAGATTTCGATCAAATGGGCTGGCACGACAGCAAAATCTATGGAATGTCCTTTGGACCAAAAGAGTATGAATTGTGTTTTGATATCGATTA
>JBBSSY010000248.1:0-5751 GCA_038241595.1 Chitinophagales bacterium
AGCAGATTATCCCATGGTCTATTACCTGTACACGTACACGATCCTGATGGATAATTTCAGCGTCAATGGCGAACGGCAACGGCAATTCACCGCGAGTGCGCCTCCCTCTGTCAACCTCAACATGTTTGATGTTTCTATACTCAACAAGCATTTTTTTTATGGAGACATGATCTCCCTCGTCACCACCCCGGAGGGAGATGTGCCGCTGCAATCGTTGAAAGCAACGCTGATGGACAGCCGCGGCAAAATCGTGAAGAACAATATTGTTTTTAAGAAGAAGGGCAACGCCTGGGCGAATGAATCCATATACCGCCCGACCACGAAAGACGCACGCGGGCAATGGCAGATCGAGCTCACAGGCGAGAGCCCCAAAGGAACTGAAGTCAAATGGGCATTCAAGTTCCTGATGCCGGGTAAACACGTAAGCGGCCATCCGAGGTTGTATTTTACCGCTGACGAACTGCAAAAGAAACTCAACGGCGAACAATCGCCAGTTGCAAAAAATATATTGAAAAAGGCGCTGGATGATACCGCCTTTATGAAAATAGATGTTGATGCGGTAGAGGAAGGGGAAGATAAAACCGGTGACAACCTGGTCGGTGGCCCTTATTCAAAAACCGCTGTGGGCTTTAACGCATACGGTATGTGGATAACGCCAATGCAAACGCTGGGAAAAGTGATTCATGACGGCAGCTTCCGCTATGCGTTTGCCAAAGATGCCGCTGCCGGCGCAAAGGCGAAAAAAGCGCTGCTCAAATTGTGTTCGTTCTCCAAATGGAACGCCAACTGGATGCTTGAACGTAAATTCGGAACGTATTACCCGGTGGGATATACGCTGACGCCGATCGCAATCGGTTATGACATGCTGAACGACCTCCTCTCTCCCGAAGAAAAAAAATTCGTGCGGGAAGCCATCATGGAAAAAGGCCTCAAATTATTTCACCGGGACATGGTGGAGATGAACCGCATGCCGTCTAACGTCACCAATCACATCGCTGTTATCGTGACCGGTTACGGCCTTGCGGCAACGGCGATCTACGGCGATGACCCATCCAATCCATACCTCGAGCCGTATATTTCCGGTATCCTTACCAAGGCAAAAGCTTTTATCGATCATACCTATTATGAAGACGGCAGCTACGGCGAACCGAAAAGCGGCTATATGGACATGGCCACGCGTGATATTGTCGAACTGATGGCCGTGATAGAACGCAATTTCGGCGTAGATTATTCAACCACCACGCATGTAGGCAGTTTCTACAAATACCCGTTGCAGGCGACGCACCCCAACGGGCTGATCCAGAGTTATGGCGATGGTGGGCGATCTTACGCCGGCTTTACCCAGGAGCATGCGGAATGGTTCGTGCATCGTACCGGCAATCCCTACCTGTATAATTTTGTAAAACCATATTGGGAAGCCGGCAACGGGGGTTACCTCGGTTACCTGTGGTATCGTGATGACATTACACCCGCGAGCCGGGAAACCCTGCCCGAATCGAAAGTCTTCAGCGCACAAGGCATGGTCATGCGTTCAGGCTGGGACAGTGCCTCATCGATCATTACGACGCGGGTGGGACCCAACTCCAATCACTATCATTATGACCAGGGCAGTTTCCAGGTGATGACAAATGGCTACGAACTGCTGTCGGATCCCGGCATCGGATCGCTGGGTTATTACGCCAACCCTGATTACCTGAACTATGACATCCAGGCCATCGGCCACAACGTGATGCTGATTGATCACGACGCAGAGAGCCAGGCACCGGCTCATTACGACAACGGCATCGCCGCGCTGAAAGAATGGCCCACCCTTGTTCACAGTTTCGCGGGTACCATCGCCGACGCCTCCGAAGCATCCCTGGCTGGTGTATATAAAAACAAACTGGACACCTACAACAGGACCCTGCTGTTTACGAAAACAGGGCCCCTTTTTATGTTCGACCAGGTAAAAAGCAAAGGAACCGAAAAACATGTGTTTGACTGGCTCTTCCACGCGCCGCAAAACGACAATGGCCAGCGGGCACTTACCTATGCGGACCAACGCGTTACCATTACCCGCCCGGGTGCCAGGTTAACGCTTGATGTGGTATCACCCGAAATCATGTCGGCACCTATCCGTGACCGTAATGATAAAAAGTTTCCGGAAACGTATATTTCCCTCGTCAGTAAACCAGATCTGTCGGCGGTTGATTTCCTGGCGGTCATCTGGCCGGAAGCAAAATCGGCTGGCGATTTCGCATCCATGCCGGTTACCACCCGAATCGAGGCCGGTGGCTGGATTGGCGCCCGCACCAAACAGGCAAAAGTAACTTATCTCGGTTTGTTTAAAACGGGTGCAGCCGCCGCCGCTTCGGTGGAAGGGTTTACTACCGATGCCAAAAACTTTACGGTACAGTTGGATGAGAAGGACATGATACAGGCGCTGTATTTTGAAGGTAGTGTCTTCAGCGGGAAAGGAGTCGATATCAACAGCACATCACCGGTAACGCTGGCAATGGCCATGAAAACAACGGGTGTTGCGATAGAAACGTCGGTAAAGCAGCCTGCGAGGGTCACTCTTTCTCTGGCAATCGCTCCGAAATCAATCACGATGGATGGCGCACCGGCAAGGGGCTGGACATATAAAGCCGGTGAAAAAATGATCACCATCACGCTACCCGAAGGCAGTCATGCTTTTTGGGTGCAGTAAGCGCACCGGTTGAAAATAATCTTTCCATGAAATCGAAAAACGTTCGGCATCCGACACAGGTATGTCTGGTGAACGCAGTGTCGACATGTAGAAAAAAAGGGCCGTTGATGTCGGAGAGTCTGCTTAAATTATTACCTTTCATAAATACTTACAAAGATGTCGCCGTTCGCGGCGGTACGAAACGATGTGTTTATGACAGAGAGCAAATTCGCGCAGTCAAATCAACGACAGCTTTCAATATTTGAACATAAAAAATGAATCCGCATCCGTCTCCTATCAGCACGCCCGTGCGGGCAATCCGACCCGGAAGTCAGTAGCCATTGCTTTCCGGGTGAAGTATTTACTGAGATCAGTGTATCGGTCAAAAAGAAATCGCCTTATGAAAACACTTTTGTACCGGGAAACAGAAGCGCCATCGAGCCGGAAACAAAGTCATGATCAGTCCCACCCTAAACCATTCATCGTGAATCCAGTAATCATTAAACCGCGAGGCGGTATTATGAAGGCCGTCTTCGTGTTAACGTTGTTTGCCTTTTCTTCATTTGCAGGTATGGCGCAGTTGATGCCGAATGATTCGGTATACCGCGTACAGCGATTAAAAAAACCGATTGTGATCGACGGCAACTGGAACAAAGCCGTATGGCAGAAAATCTCCCCTGTTGATCTGACGCATTTCATGGGTCCCATTCCACCGTTTAGGCCGACGGCGCAGGCGAAGATGATGTATGATGACGATTACGTGTATGTTATTTTCCAGGTGCACGACAAGTATGTGCGCAGCATCGTTGAAAAACAAAACGGGCCGGTGTCCACCGATGCCTGCGTGGAATTTTTCTTCTCTCCCGACACTGCGTTGCGCGCAAAATATTTCAACCTCGAAATCAACGCCGGCGGCACGCCGCTCATGGCCTATCACCTGCATAAACAACGGGAATACCCGTTGTTCACGCCCGAAGACTTTTCAACCATCACCATTGCCCATTCGCTGCCGTCAAAAGTTGACCCGCAAATAACGGAACCTATAACCTGGACGCTGGAATACCGCCTGCCACTGGCACTGCTGGAAAAATACGGGTCTGTCGTGCGACCAAAAAAAGGCATCACCTGGCGCGGTAATTTTTACAAGATCGCCAGCAAAAGCACAAACCCGCACTGGATCACCTGGGCAAAGATCGACCTGCCCACACCCACCTTCCACTCGCCGCAATTTTTTGGCACCTTACTTTTCCAGTAATAACAGCATATCCCCGAAAGTTTTATCTTACAACCGAATTCACATTAATAACTTCAAACTACAAACCACAAACTTATTTCTTTGCCCGGTGGGAGTTTTTCCCGTTTGCGGGTCATTAAAATAATAAACGGTTGTAACCCGGTTATGTGTTGCGTGGAGTAGAAACAATATTTTATGGATCGAACAATAAAAATCACCAACGGGCGGGTCATTACGCCGTATAGAATAATACCCAATGGCACGGTGATCGTTACCGGTGGCCGTATCGAAGCGGTACTTGAAGGCGATACCAACGTCGCCGGTGCAGAAGTGATCGACGCCGGCGGGCAATTTATATCGCCCGGATTTATCGATATTCATGTACATGGCGGGGGCGGCCACGATTTTATGGACGGCTCGGAAACGGCTTTTCTACAGATTGCTGAAACACACGCGCGTTATGGCACCACGGCCCTGATGCCCACCACCCTTACCGCCGAAAAGGAAGAACTTTTTCAAACACTCGAACTGTACGAGCAGGCCCATCACCACAATACCGCGGGGGCACAGTTCCTGGGGATTCATCTCGAGGGCCCGTATTTCGCGATCAGCCAGAAAGGCGCGCAGGATCCGCGTTACATCCGCAATCCCGATCCTGCCGAATACACCGAAATATTGTCCCGTTCAAATAACATCAAACGCTGGAGTGCCGCACCGGAATTGCCCGGCGCCATCGAATTTGCGCGCTACATGCGCAGCAAAGGCGTACTGGTGGCTCTCGCGCATACCGATGCCCTCTACGATGAAACGCTGTTGGGTTTTGAGAACGGCTTCTCACTCGCCACGCACTTCTATTCGTGCATGGCCGGTGTTACACGCAAGAATGCATTTCGGTACGCTGGCTCCATCGAAACCGCGTACCTGATCGACGAAATGGATGTGGAGATCATTGCCGATGGTATCCACCTGCCGCCGCCGTTGTTGAAGCTGATCGTAAAGATCAAGGGCACCGACCGCACCGCGCTGATCACCGATGCCATGCGCGCCGCGGGCATGCCACCAGGCGACAGTATCCTCGGCAGTCTGCACGATGGGCTCAAGGTAATCGTGGAAGATGGCGTCGCCAAGTTGCCCGATCGAAGTTCATTCGCTGGCAGCGTGGCCACCACGGACCGCCTGGTGCGAACCATGGTTACCATGGCCGACGTGCCCCTGATCGATGCGGTGCGGATGGCTTCAAGAACACCTGCGTCTATTCTCGGTATCAATAACCAGAAGGGATCACTGGTCGCCGGTATGGATGCGGACATCATCATTTTTGACAAAGACATCAATGTCGGACTGACCATGACCTCAGGCAATGTGATTTACCGCGATACGAACCGGGTTTAACTATTTAATAATTACTTCTAAACACTTTTAAGGAAATGAGATCATTTACGCAAGAAAAACTGGTTGTAAACGTGTATGATTCGCGGCCGGAACTGGGTGAAGCCGCTGCAGAAGCATTTGTACAAAAGATCGCTGACGTGCTGGCGACAAAGGAATATGTGAACATTATATTCGCCTCAGCGCCTTCGCAGAATGAATTCCTGGAGAGCCTGAAGACAAAAAATATTGAATGGAACCGCGTGAATGCATTCCACATGGATGAATACGTGGGCCTTGGCCTGGACGCACCGGCCGGTTTTGGTTACTACCTGAAACATAAATTGTTCGACTTCGTCACTTGTCGCGAAGTCCATTACCTGAACGGCATCGCAGACCCGGAGGAAGAATGTAAACGCTACGCCGACCTGCTCATCAAATATCCCACAGACATCGTTTGCCTCGGAATCGGTGAGAACAC
>JBBSSY010000249.1:0-5731 GCA_038241595.1 Chitinophagales bacterium
CAGCTATGAGCTATGAGCTATCAGTAACCAGTAGTTAGGAATCAGCAATCAGAAGAAATAAGTCAGCATGTAGAAATCAGTATTCAGCTTTTAGATTTGGAATCAAAGTTGACGTAACATTGAAAAAGATAATTTATAGATTTGTACTGATAGGGTCTTTCTGATTGCTGATTGCTGACTGCTGACTGCTGATAGCTGATAGCTGATTGCTGATAGCCCGAGGAATATCGTTACATTTATAAAACGTTCAACATATCACCATGAAAAAATTATTATTGTTTTGCCTGCTCACGCCCGCCATACATCAATTACTTGCGCAGACGGTACCACCTGCCGAGCAACAGATAAAACTTGCGGTGCTGGCTGCACCGGCAGGCAAAGGTGACGGCGCAACCATATATGGGTATACGCCGCAAAAAGAGGTCGTCGTGTTAAGGAAGGGCACAAACGAAATGGTTTGCCTCGCCGATGATCCGTCTACACCTGGTTTCTCCGTTGCCTGCTATCACCAGGACCTCGATTCGTTTATGATTCGTGGTCGCGCGTTGCGTAAAGAAGGTAAAAAGTCAGCCGAAATATTTGACATGCGTGAGAAAGAAGTGAAAACCGGCACCCTGAAAATGCCAAAACAATCCGCAACATTGTACGTGTATTCGGCACCAAAAGAAAATTACGATACAACAAACTGGATAGTAAAAGACGGTTATCTACGCGCCGTTGTTTATATCCCTTACGCCACGGAGAAAAGTACTGGTCTACCCGTTAGTTCCGAAGTGCCGGGCATGCCATGGATCATGCACCCTGGCACGCATGGTGCGCACATCATGATCAATCCGCCCAAAGGAAAATAAACAGTTACCTCGGCGCCAGCAAATTGTCTGGTTATTTGGCGGGCAAACCGAGAGAGGAGTTTGTGGTTTTTAGTTTGTAGTTTATGGTTAGTATACCAATTAACTAACCATAAACTACAAACTGGAAACTACAAACTTTTTGTCGCCTCAAAGTCAGGATTATCAGTAATGCGCGTCCCGTCCTTTTTAAACGCTTCTACATACATCGCGATGCGTTCTTTCGCCGTCGACAAGTCATGATTATTGAGGTTGATATTTAACAGGTCCACGAACCAGGGGAGCTTCGCTTCGCTGCGCGTGTACACGTCTGCTATCTCGCAGGAGATCGGCAGGGTAGTGGATTTCGACTGGTCGAATACATCTTTATTATTGGCATCCAGTAATTTCTGGTATTCTTCTTCCATCAGCCTTTCAAACAACCCCAGTGAAAATACATCGCCTGCCTTTACGCCGGTTTCGGCATCATCTTCGGTGAGGGCGGCGCTTTTATGCAGCCATTCCCATAAAATGCTTAACCTGATTTCGCCGGTGGCCATATCCTCCATGAGGTATAAGATATCGTCGTCGCCAAAGAAGTCCGCAGCTTTTAAGGCGGCGGCCTGCATGCCCTGGCCGAACGCGTTCCCGTATTGCACCGCGATGCTGAGCAGGTTCCTGGCCCCTCGGATCGTCCTCGGTGCATCTACCAGTTCGATCAGTCCGTCCGCATCAGCCTGCGTATACGTCAACGCAGGAAACGACCGACCGGCCTGGTTTGGTTCACCGGCTTTCTCCCAAACGGGGCGTACGATATTTACCATCTTCCAGTGGGCCACCCATTTGCCGCTGGCCCCGGCACCCTGTTCGCGTTCAGCGCCGGCAACCGCTTTCTGCATGCTGGCCGCTACGCCCTCGGCGGAGCCAACGGGGATATTCGGTTCCATTCCACCCTGCCAGAGTGCAAAATGGCCGTTGATATCGGGTGTGTTGACCGCCCTGCGTACGCGGTCTTCGTAATTGGCCATATAACCATAGGTCATGGTAATGGCTTCGATGTTGGGGTTAACAAAATCCTTATCCCAGGCCATCGCGTCGGCCACGCTGTTGATATAATCCCAGCGGCCGGTGTTGTAACCAACAAAATGTTTTCCCAGTGCCGCACGGATTTCCATCAGCTGGTGGGTGGCTTCCAGTTGTTCCACCAACACGTACACTTTTATCGTTCCTTCCGCCATGTCGAGGTGTTTTTCCAGCCCGGTAATCATGCTGTTCCAGAGTGCCGCTTCGCCGGCGGTTTGAATTTTTGGCAGGTATAAAACAATCGAGGAGTCATTTTCCTGCAACTGCCGGTAATTGTTTACCACGTAAAGGGTGAGGTCGACAATCGAGGCTGCCATGGCGACTCCGTCTGCATCACGGATCTGGCGGTCGTCGAGGTGTAGCCCGCGTGCCCGGAAAATTTTCGTTGTTTGGTGTAGCTGCTTCTGCCAGTCGCTGATGACGGGTCGTCCAAAAAATGACTGGGACCAGCGGTTGATGTCACCGGCAACGGTTTCTGCCACCTGCAGAAAGACCGGGTCATGGTGAATCGCCAGTTTCAGGTTGCGCTGGTTGTCCAGGGACATGGTATTGATTTGTCCCAGCGCATCTTCGCCGTCAAACATCCAGCCATCGGCACCGGAGAGCAGGGCATAAGCTACGTTTCGGATGCTGCTTTCCACTGGGGCATTGGGTTTTGCCGCCGGCCCGGTACCCTGGATCCATTGTTGTTGCAGGTCGGGCGGTATTACTGCCCCTTCGAAGTTGCCTGCACGTGCGTCGGAGACTTTTATATCCGTGCCGGGAATCAGGCTGTCGGCGTCCAGGAACTGGATGCGTTTCTTCTCGGCCTGGCGTTCCGCACGGCGCCGGATACGGGCAGACATCGCCTCTTTGACCTTCGGGTTGTAGGCGGCCATCACGCGGAGTGCATCCATCACTTCAGGCGTATATACATCAGGATATAATTCTTTCAGGTCGTCACGTATCATCAGGCCAGGGTTCGTCATTCGTTTTTTGTTTTTAGCTATTATGGTTGCTGCTGCTTACAATGGGTCAATTGCTTATTTGATTACCTTTATTTTAACAACGATCTTTTTTACGGTGTCAGCACCAGCCGTTTTTACGCTCGGACGGTGCGCGGTTTTTGGGAAGAAAATGAAGAAGGTACCAGGTTCCGCGATATAATCTTTTCCCTTTGCGGTCAGGAACTGGATGTCTTTGTCATCGTCATACGGCTGGACGATGGTGCCTTTCGAAACGTCTGCGGCGCTGATCTGCTCCTTGCCAGTGATCAGGTAATGAATGTCTGCATAGTCCTTGTGGGATTCGTACTTCGCCTGGTCAAGCGTTTTGGTCGGCCCATCGGCCACGTTCACATATACATTGTCTCCGTCGAGCAGGTATTTACCGGGCTTGAGGGAAGAGAAATCGGTATTTTTCATATAGGCAAAAGCCATATCCCACCACGCTTTGTGCGCATGGTATTGTTTAAAAAATTCTTCTTTATCTACCGAAGTATGGGGGGTTGCTGACAGTCCGCCCAACCATTCCTTTTTCTTATACCAGTCGTCAACCTGTTTTTTGGAGAGGACGGTATCTTTCAGAAAAATAGTACTCCCGTCAATAAAAGACTGTTTGCTTTTTGTTGCGTCGTTAGGAAAAAAGGTATATGCGCTGATCAGGGGAACGACTACAAATTTTAGGTAATTCATGTTAATAAGTTTGTCTGATATAGTATTTTAAAGGTAGTGTATTCATAAAATGCATAAAAACTTTAAACGTTAAACCATAAACTTTAAACTGTTCTGTCTGCCGGTGAGCGTAACGATCCTGGAGGGCGTTTCCTTGTTTAAATCCGGATAGATAATGCCTTTGTTGTTGTTATCCATGATCTCGATGAAATACATAAAATCCCATGTTGGATTGATTGCGGCGGCCGGTACCGTTGCCTGGTAATTGCTGCCCGAAGGCTGCATATCCAGCACCTTATATTCTTCCTCCTGGTTTACGTCACGGTAACGCAGTCGTACCGAGCGAACACCCGCCGGCGTCGTAACGTGTATGCTTACGGTGATTGGTTGCCCGGCTGCGGCGCTGTCGATACGGGTATGTTGTACCTGGAACAAGGCGCTGTTGTCAGAAGCAGTTGCCGGTTTGAAAGCCGGTGCTTTTTTGGACCCTGTGCCTGCCTGCAGCTGGCTTTTTTTGTCCTGCAGCGAAACCAGCCCTTTTTCCAGCAGCACGAGTTCGTCTCTCCAGTGTCCACAAAGATCTGCCGTGCAAACGCCCATTGCGAGGTCGTCGGTATATACGTCGCCCGCCGCTTTCACCAGCTGGCGCCAGGCTTCCACAGCACCTGTTTCGCCTTTGATCGCAGCATCCAGCGCCGCAGGATCCTGGGTGCGTTCAAAGAGGCAGTAGCTCACGGCCGCGGGGATGCGCCGCGCGTGGTAAAGCGCCAGGTTCATCAGGATGCGCAAATCCGTGGTAGTGGTTATAAACTCTTTGCTGCGGTTGCTGCCAGCCGCTTTCTCTGCATCAGTGACCAGTTTGGCGATGGCTGCCGAGGTGTTTTCAAACCAGCGGCTGTTGGTTGACGGTAGTATCTTCGGCGAGCCGCCGCCTTCCAGTAATATCTGTGCTTCGTTATCGAAACTGGCGAACTGGCTCATGTCTGAAAAAGCTGCTTTGGAGAAGGTGGGTAGGTCGCCCAGGCGCTGTTTTTCGGCCCAGCCACGTGTCGTGGGGAAGGATGTGTACGGGTAACTGGAGGTTATGATCCTTGGCAATACCCAGCTTGCCTCGTGTAATGCTTGTTCAAGCAACGGGCCGGCTTTCGCGCCAAAACGTTTTTCAAATTCTTTGTCCCAGGTGTCGGAAGATGTATTGGCATTGTAACCGATGCGGCCAAATACCTGGAAGAAATGCCAGTAGCGTTCAAATTCATACTGGTAGAAACGATACGGTTCATTCAACAGTTCGAAGGGTTTTGCATCGTGTGGCTGGGCTTCCATTTTGGTGGCCAGCGGTTCATTCACCTCGTAGCCGTCGCCATCGTAAAGATGCGTGCTTTCGGCGAAGCGGCGCACGTATCCTGGGTCGCCCCAGAGCAGGATGCGGGAGGTGCCGCCATTCCAAAGTCGCCAATGCATCTTGTATTGTTTTGGATAGCGCAACAGGTCGGAATAGGTATGACGCCTGGCACTTTTTTCAGGATTAATTTGTGTCGGGTGATAGGGCATGCCCATCTGCTCCATCCAATATTTGGTTTCGAGGCGAAATTGCACGCCGGTGGTGATCGCACTTTGTATGACCGATTCTTTTAGCTCTTTCGCGCGCAGGTCGAGCCGGAGATTTGGTGCATTCTCTTTCATCGACTTGAACACATCCGACCAGAACGAATCCTGCTCGCCATTCTTGAGGCCCGATTCATCGTGCATGCGGACCTGGATCGCGTCCAGGTTTGGAATTTCTTTAATGAACCTGGCAAGTGCCGTCTTCGTATAAGCGGTCAGGTTGTCCGCATTGAGACCCCACACCAGCCCGGGAACAGGCTGGTCGGGCGCGCCCTGGGTGCCGGGTATGCCGCCGCCCTGTACGCCGCCCCGGTATATATGATCCCAGATGCCAACCGTAAAGCGGATGCCGCGTTCATGCGTCATTTGGATGATGCGATTAAATGCCTTCAGGTTTTTCTGTTGTTGTTCCGCAGTGATACCGATCATCTTTACGTCCGGGTATCCTTCCACGTTAAAGAAATATGGATAACAGGGGGCGAGGAAACCACCATTCTCGTAGCCAAAGATCACCACCAGCGTATTAAAGCGGTTCAGCGCAAGCATGTCCAGGTATTTTGCCCA
>JBBSSY010000250.1:0-5717 GCA_038241595.1 Chitinophagales bacterium
CTCTGTGGCAACCATTCCAGTGGGTGTAAATTACCTGTTTGGCAAACCAAACACGGCGCATATTTTTGAAGTGGGGGCCGGTGCAACCGTACTCTCCAGGAAGTCATCCATCCTAAACTACAATTATTATAAGAAAGGCAATGTGCTTGGCCATTTTGAATTTATGTACCGCAGGCAACCCATCGATGGCGGGTTCAGCTGGCGGATCGGCTTTACGCCAATCATCAACCCCGATGGTGATATTTTTCCTTTCGGCGCGGTAGGACTTGGATTTGCTTTTAAATAACTGCGATCGCAGGCAGCTAAGAAATATAGATAGAAAAAAAGGCATCTGCGATGGAAGCAGGGGGAAATTCACAAGATATATTTTTCCGGAAATATCGTCTATCGCCGGCATTGCAGTCAATTCACCTACAACGGTCGCAACCGCCGCTACTCAGTTGTTGACTTTATTTACGGAAGCCATCGCTTTATTTTACTTTTGGGCTTAACCCCCTCATATGAAACGATACTGCCCATTTCGCCTCTTACACATGCTATTTTTAACGGTTGGTATTTTGTCTGGCATGAGCAGCCTTCTTGGCCAATCGCCTGGAACGAGCTTATTCAGGGGACGTATTGTTGATTCACTTTCTGCAGCGCCGATGGCTGCCGCCAATATCCGGGTGTTTGCCAGCGCCGGCAAGAAACTGTTAACCGGTAAACTGGCGAATGAAGACGGAACGTTTTCCATCGATCTGAATCCCGGCAAATATTTCGCGGTGATTGATTTTATCGGCTACACCCCACACAAGACGGGTGAACTCGTTATTTTTACAGCGGGACGGACAACTGACATCGGCCTGGTACATCTTGTTCGTTCATCCGATTTATTGAGTGAAGTGGTGGTGCAGGCAGAAAAAAGCTCGATGCAGTTATCACTCGATAAAAAGATTTTCAATGTCGGCACCGACCTGGCAAATGCCGGTGGCTCCGCGATCGATATTCTTACCAATATCCCTTCGGTATCGGTGGACCCGGAAGGCAATATAAAATTGAGGGGGAGCGAGAATGTGCGCATACTGATCGACGGCAAACCATCCGGGCTGGTAAGTTTTAAAGGTGGCAGCGGGCTGCAGCAGCTGCAGGCGAGCATGATTGAACGGGTGGAGATCATCACCAATCCTTCGGCACGGTACGAAGCGGAAGGCATGGCCGGCATACTTAACATCATCCTTAAAAAAGACCAACGGCAGGGTTTCAACGGCTCGGTGGAACTAACAACCGGCAACCCGGCCAATTATGGCGCAGCCGCCAATTTCAACTACCGCCATAAAAAGATCAATTTCTTTATCAATTATGGCATCGCCTACCGCAAACAACCGGGCCGGAGCAATTTGTACCAGGAAGTGTACAACAAAGACACGGTGTCCATCCTCCGCCAGCAAAACCGCGGCACCATCAGGGGTTTTAACAACAATATCCGCGGCGGGCTCGATTATTATTTTAATGACAAGACGGTGCTCACCGCCTCCTACCTGTTTCGGCGGAGCGATGCGCGGCGCATCACGGATATTGAATACAAAGACTACCTGAACTCACTCAACAACCAGCTCAGCACCATTACGCGGCAGCAGGTAGAAGATGAAAAAGAACCAAACTCGGAATATTCGGTGGTGTATAAAAAATCTTTTGAAAAAAAGGGCCATGAACTGGTGGCCGAACTAAAATACCTCGACAACTGGGAGAGCTCCAGCCAGTTGTTTACGCAACATTATTTTACCCCTGGCGGTGTATCAAACCCGACAAAAGATATCATACAGAATTCGTTTAATGACGAATTTGAAAAGCACTGGCTGCTACAGGTCGATTATGTAAAGCCGATCAGCAAGGATGGAAAATTCGAAACCGGTTTCCGGAGCAGTTTTCGCAATATGATCAATGATTACGTGGTAAACGAAAAAAATGCGTCAGGTGACTATTTACCCATCCCGGGTCTTGACAATAAGTTCTTCTACGATGAGAACATCCATGCAGTGTATGGTATCCTGGGTAATAAGACGGGCAAGCTCTCGTACCAGGGTGGATTGCGGGCCGAGTGGACGGATGTGAAAACAATCCTGGAAGTCACTAAAGAAGAAAATCCCCGGAAATACGCAAACCTGTTTCCCAGCGCACACCTCTCGTTCGACATACCGGGCGACAACGCGCTGCAGCTGAGTTACAGCCGCCGCGTGCGCCGGCCGGTATACAACGACCTGAGCCCGTTTATGACTTTCTCGGACAGCCGCAATTTTTTTAGCGGCAATCCCGACCTGGACCCGGAATTTACGAACGCACTGGAAGTCGGGCACCTGAAAACTTTTAACCGCGGTTCACTGTCTTCGTCTATTTATTACCGGGATACAAAGGGCAAGATCGAACGGATCAGGCAGGTAGATGCGAAAGGCAACTCTGTCACCAAACCTGAGAACTTGCTCGGTGAAAAAGCCTTCGGCGCTGAGCTCATCACCACGTATTCACCCTTCACCTGGTGGAAGATGGACGTCAATGTCAATTTTTTTCATGCCGATATCGATGGCAGTAATATTTTAAACACGTACAAAGCTTCGACGTATAGCTGGTTCGCCCGGCAGACCTCGCGCATCAGCCTGCCAAATAAGATCGACTTCCAGCTGCGCTCCAATTATGAAGCCGCACAAAAAACGGTGCAGGGTAAACGCAGGGGGTTGTTTTATGTGGACATGTCTTTAACCAAGGACGTCTTTTCTGGAAAGGGCACCCTGAATTTTACCGCGCTGGATGTATTTAATTCACGCCGCTTCCGCTCGGTGGCAAATGGTGAAAACTTTTATACAGTGGGAGATTCACAGGGCCGACGAAGGCAGTTAAACCTCACCCTTAATTACCGCATCAGGCAGTCGAAACCGGCGAGGGTTAAAAAGGCGGATGGGGAGGATGGGTTTTAGTAAAAGGGAAAAATTATTGACGATTAACAACTTATATTTTTATACCTTCTCCGGGGCCAGCGTCCATTCCGGCCGGAAGAAATGACAGGTGTAGCCATACGGATGTTTCTGCAGGTAATTCTGGTGTTCCTCTTCGGCGTTCCAGAAGGCTTCAGCGGGAACCACTTCGGTTACAATGGCACCAGGCCATTTTTTTGAAGCCGTCATTTCAGCGATGAGTTCATTGGCAATTACCTTCTGTGCTTCGTCGATAAAAAATATGGCCGAACGGTAAGAAGTACCGCGATCATTGCCCTGCCTGTTGCGCGTGGTCGGGTCATGGATTTGGAAGAAAAATTCCAACAGCTTGCGGTATGATAAGATATCTGCATCAAACTCAATTTCGATGCCTTCCGCATGCGTACCGTGATTGCGGTAAGTGGCATTTGGTACGTCACCGCCGGTGTAACCAACTACCGTAGACGTAACGCCCGGTAGTTCACGGAAAAGTTCTTCTACCCCCCAGAAACAACCACCTGCGAGGATTGCTTTTTGTATATTCATTTTTTTTTTTGCTAAAGGTACGAATTCGCCAAATCGTTTGTCCCCTGCAATATGTTAAGGATCCGGGATGACAACACGTACCATGAAGTGCCGATCTCATTATTGTTCACGGAGGGAAGATTTCATCGGAACAAAATGGAGGTCGTTACTCTACGGGCGGTCTAAAAATATCCTACGCAGGTTTGTACCCTTCAACAAATACCGGTACGCCCGTTTTTGTTCCTTCCACTGCTTCCAGGTATGCTTCCGCCACTTTTGTTGCACTGGGCCAGGGCGAAACATCCATGCCCAGCGAAGCAGCTGTTTCCGCTACCCACGGTGGGTGAACGATTACCAGCCTGCGTCCTCCCTTAAGATCAAGTGCCGCAGATTTTACGAAACCTTCCAGTCCGGCATTGACCATCGAGATCATAGATGTCTGCGGGGTCGGGTTGTACGCCAGCGTACCGCCGGTGACGACTGCCACGCCGTTTGCGCGAAGGTTGTGTAATCCCTTCCGAACTGCGTTAATCTGGCCCATCAATTTACTGGTCAGCGATAACTGTATCTGCGCCTCCGTCAGTTCCTCCAAAGGAACAAAGGCAGCACTGCCGCCGGTCGTAACGATGGCATCTACTTCGCCCAGGTTTTCATAAAAACGATCAATGGAGGAACCGATCGTAAAGTCGATCGATGGCTGTGAAGACCGCGACGCCTCGATGACGGTATGTCCTTTTGCTTTAAACAGCGTCGCCACGGCATTGCCTATGGTGCCCGTGGCACCTATCAATACAATTTTCATGTTCGTGTGGATTTTGTTTGGGTACAATGCTAACTAAAAATACAGTACCCCGGCTGAAAAATCCATACCGGCATGATCACTTGCGTTGCCACGTACGCCGGCCAACCGGTCAAATGCCAAGCATCCGCCGTGCGTTTCCCGACCAGATACTTTCTCTGCCGGTTTCGCCGGCTTCCTGGAAAACTGCCACCCTGATAAACGGCGAGCAGTAATCCACGAACGGCGTTTCGGTGCCGAATGCTATTTTATCGATACCAAATGTGCTAAGCAAATATTGCAGGGCCTCACTATTTGGACCTTTAATAGGCACTCCACTTCCACGGGCGGTATCAAACAGCACGTTCGCAGCCTGGAGTATCCTCACAGACTCCATGGTTGTTTTCTCCTGGGTATCTGTAATCCGGGCATCGAGGACCATATATTTCGCATCCGGTACAAGGCGAACCAGGGACGCAATGTCGTTATATGTCAGGGCCTCATCCACATCCAGCCATGACCGCTCCCTAAGATCAGTCATTCGCAACGGGATGGAAACAACCATGTTGCGATCTCTCGCAGTTTTCACCATTTCCACACAGGCAGCATCGGTAAGTGTATACTTATGGTAAACCGGGTAAAGCCGAATGCCTTTCATGCCAAATTCCTGGTGACAGACATCGAGTGATTCTTTCCACCAGGGGAGGATGGGATTTAAGGTGGCGAAGGGAATAAAACGGTCTTTAAAGTGCCCGGTGGCAATCATCGCCGCATGCAGTTCCTCGTTGCCAAGCTGGGTATCCACATAGAAAAGTCCGCCGAGGTGAGATACGATGGTTTTGTCCACGCCAAATTTATTCATGCGTTCCATTAATGCTTCCAGCGTGTTCCCGCGCAGTGGGCGGAAGGGCCAGTTGCCAATGTACGCGTTGATATCAAGCAACATGGTTGCCTCCTTTTCTTAATAAATTATTGAAATTGTCAAAGAAGACTTTCTTCCTGTCTGCATCAGTCAGGTTGGCGCACATGATTTTGCCCACGCCGGTTTCGAAGTTGATATCAGTCGCAAATAAAAGCCGGTCGACGCCGATGTATTTTACGGCCATATCAATCATACCCTCGTCACTGACACTGCCACTGGTATCAAGGAAAACGGTGGGCGCATTTTTGAGCACCCGGCAAACATATTCCCAGTTTCCGCCGCCACCAATATGCCCGCAGATGATCATCGCTTCCGGGTACCGTTTGCCGATGTCTACAAAATCTTCCGGCACCGATGAATGTGGCGGGTTGGTGGGCAGGTAACCCGGCCGCCAGTTTCCCAGTGTCGTTACCCCGTGCATCATCATCGGGATCTTTCGTTCTATGCATTTCTCCACGATCGGGAAATACAGGGGGTCGTTGATCTTTACCGCATCATACAATTCACCCAGCATCACCATGCCCTGGCCGAGACAGCGGTCAATTTC
>JBBSSY010000251.1:0-5712 GCA_038241595.1 Chitinophagales bacterium
AGGAAATTGGTTACGTGGTGCTCGACGTTGATAAAAAATTGTCAACCACCGCTTTCCAGCTGTTAAAAGAAGTAAAAGAAACGATCAAGGTGAGGTTGCTTTATTGAGTTTATGGTTTATAGTTTACAGTTAAATGCATGAAGCGTATTTTTCTCACTGGTGAATGGAGAAATCTCATCATGGCGAATTACCCGATTGATCCGCCTATTTTGAAGCCTTATCTCCCGTATAAAACTGAACTCGACTATTTGCATGGCAACTGTTATGTCAGCCTGGTAGGCTTCATGTTCCTGGATGTCAGCGTCCGGGGTGTGCGTATTCCTTTTCATGTAAACTTTCCCGAAGTAAATCTCCGTTTTTATATCCGTTACAAAGAAAACACTGCCTGGAAAAGGGGCGTGGTATTTTTGAAAGAAATTGTGCCCAAGCCCGCTATCACTTTTGTTGCCAATTCCTTGTTTGGCGAGAACTACGCCACCATGCCTGTGAAATACAATATCCAGGCAACCGATGATTCGCTGGATGTAGCATACCAGTGGAAATGGAAAAATAAATGGAACCGGGTACAGGTGTCGGCTGATCCGATGCCGGCGCCACTGTCGGTCAATAGCCCGGAAGAATTCATCACCGAGCATTTCTGGGGATATGCAAAACGCGGTAAGGAGCAGACCAACGAATATGAGGTATCGCATCCCCGGTGGAACATTCATTCGGTATTAAAGTATGAGATCAATTGCCATTTCGAATCCATCTTTGGCGATCCCTTCGCCACCCTCGACGACCGCCAGCCGGAATCGATATTCCTCGCGGAGGGATCGAAGATCAGGATTCATGACAAGAGCGTGTTGATGTAAAGCGGGGTTTACACTTGTTGCTTCACCATTTTTTTGGTCAACAGGAAAATATCCTTATAGGTAGATAGTGTATATCCAAGAATGTTTCCGAGGCGTATATGCAGGGTGTCTCGTAAAATAAAGTAAAAAATGACGCAGCCGATGGCAAGCGTGAAAATGGTGGCGTATACCGGACCAAGCAATTCGCCAAACCAGCGAATACCTAAAAATGTACTAACCAGGCTCATCACCAAAAAGAAAAAATTGGCCATAAAGTTCAGCTGTGGCTTGCCAATGGAATCAATGGTATAGCCAAACTGCGTAAAAAATGGCCGGAGGAAAGCAAATAACATAGTCAGTTGAAGAATCGGCACCGCCGGCAGGTAAGCGGGGCCGGCAACGATGAGTATGATTGGTTTTGGTATTAAAAATATGAACAGGCTAACGGGGATGATCAGCGCCGTTAGTGTGCCAACCATTCGCTCGAAATAATATTTTACCACCGCTGTACCGCCGGTCGCCATGGCCTGGGCGTTTTTGGGGAAAAGCACATCAGACACCGCCAGCAGCGGCATGTCCAGCACATTCGAAACGCGGGCCACCATGCTGTAATAAGACACAAAAACTTTTCCCCGCACCGGGTTGCCAATGGCATAGGCCGTTACAAAATGATCGGCAAACTTATAAATATGAGAAAAGAGTGCGGTGCCAAAAACAAATTTGCCAAACTGCAGTAATTTATAAACAATCTCCCGGTCGTATACGAATCTGCGATAAAGATATTGCCTGCTCGCCAGCAGGAAATATACGGACGCAACCAGGATCGCAAATATCTGTGCAAACACAAGATTTTTGATTGTAACCAGCTGTTCGGGAATAAACAAGGTGCTCACGATAAACAGGAATAAGATACCCTGACGGAGGAAGTAAGCGATAAAGGTGATGCGAAAACGCATATGACCCTGCTGCACGATCTCGCAGTGGTTGAACGGAACCTGCAGCAAAACCAGTAACATGCTGAGCTGCAGCAAGGATTCTAACTGCGCTGTTTTCAACAGCGCAGCCAGCCAGCCGCTGCAAAGCAGGAAAAAAAGCAGGAGCAACAGCGTGAAGACCGCGTTAATCAGCAATGACGCGCATTGTACCGCTTTTAAGCGGCCGGAATACCGGCTGTCGTGAATAAATTTGATCAGCGCGTTTCGGAGTAAACCCATCTTTACATATTCCATCATACTGATGATGGTTTGAAAGAGGGCGTACACGCCGATCTGTTCATTGGAGAAAGAATAATGTGTAAGTATGAAAAAACCAACAAGACCAAAAAAGAAAAGAGAAAAACGCTGGAGAAGGGTTATGAACAGAGAATTTACCCAAAACGAATTTTTAAAGGGAAGTTTCAATGGTTTTAGGTTTGTTAATTGGATTGATCATTCAGTGCGCCAGGACAGTCAATCCTCTGTTTTCACTTACATTTGTACAAGTTCCGAAATTAATTGGTTGTTGCAAGCAGAAGAGAAGGAAAAATTTACAGGAAATGAAAACCAGAAATCCCAAGAACCGCTCGGACCTTAACATCCTCCGTACGGATCGTGTGCTTGAAATCGGGTGCGGCAACAACCCGCATCCCCGATCGAACGTGGTGGTGGATAAGTTCCCGGACAGCAACAGCCACCGCAGCGGCAATTTAAAAATATTAAAGAACCAGGCGTTTATCGAGGCCGATGGAGAAAGCCTGCCGTTCCGGGACAAGGAATTTGATTACGTCATTTGCACCCAGGTGCTCGAACACACGGAAAATCCTGAAAAATTTTTAGCGGAGCAGTTCCGGGTAGCAAAACGCGGGTATATTGAAACACCCTCCTTGCTGGGAGAATATCTTTTTCCGCGCGAATCGCACAAGTGGATCCTTCACCACATGAATAACGTCTTGTACCTGGTGGATAAGACAAAACTCGATTTCCGCGTGGGCTATGACCTGGGTGAACTTATCCAGATTTATCTCCCCACCCATTCTATTGGTTTCAAGATGATGGAACGAACGCACCCCAACCTCATCACCATTCGCATCGAGTGGGAAGATGGCTTTGAGTTTGTGGTTGACCCGGTGGATCCTAACATTCGTCAGTACTTTACCGGGAAATGGAAAATGGCGTGGGCAGATGATTTTTTTCCGAAAAAAACCTACCTGCAGGAATGCCTGGATGCGATGTCTGCTTTCTCGAAAATTGTAAACAGCGTTTTGCGGTCGAAGGTGCTTAAGCGGTGATTTATTCGGCAGTGATTCAGCGGACAGCAGATGGTAATCAGTAATCAGCAATCAGAATCAGTAACCAGTAATCAGAAAACAGAAATACATGTCTTTAGTTAGGACAAATAATCAATATTCAATCAATGTCGTTGACTTAAGCTACAATTGTTTGTAATTTGGTGATGGCGGCTTCTTTTTGATCATTCTTCTTTTGAATTTTCGACCTGGCCTTATTACTTCGGTGGTAGCTTTTAGAAAATCATCCAATGCTTTCAAAGCAGGTTGAATCATTTTATTAATAAATACCTTGGCCATCATTTCTTTTATCATGGACAAGGCATTCGTACGATTTATTTTATACTTATGCTTTTTTTCATTTTGAGTATTTTCCTGCTCTTTCCTTAATAACTCTTCAATGGGAAAAGCCATTACTGCCATAGTACTCATCATGAAAATTCTCGCATAAAAGTCTTGCTTGACTGATAAAGCTGTTTTACCAGAAAAAGCCTCCATCTGGCTTCTGCTTTTATATAATTTATAGCCCTCTTCTATGTTCCATCGATAATGATATAAGGTCGAAAAGCTGTCATAAGGAAGTTTCGCCTTTTTTAAAACCGAGGTACATAGCACCTCTGTTTCACCACCCGGCAAATCTATTACAATCAGCCTGCACTTAAATTCATCTTTACTGGTACCATACTTAACAAGTAAGTCCTTATCCTTAGCTGGCAATTTAAAGGTGACTATTTTATCTTTTTGCCCCTTTTTCAGCATATTCCTTATCTCAAGCCACCAGCCGTTTTTCATTCTCATGCAGTAATTTATACCTTGTTGATGCAGTTCAAACATGAAAGGCAGGCTAGGATAGCCCCTATCTAAAATTACCAGGTCCTTTCCCGGATTTATATACTTCAGATGACGATGGGCCAGGGCTCTTTCACTGGTATCAAAACTATCCATCTGTCCGTCAAGAGTGGTGAAATTGAGCACATCATATAACATTGATATACGGGCAACCGATTTTGGACAGGCAGCATAAGGCCCAAAATTGGTAATCCCAAACTCCTTGATTACACTTTCACTGTTTGGCAATACCAAGGTACTTCCGTCTATACTCAACAGCCTGAACCCATTCCATTGTTTATAAGGGGCACTCTGGTAAAAAGACTCAATGCCTACCTGGTTGAGCTCGGCAAAAGCTTCAGGCTTTAGCTTGGAACGTGATTTTGTAAACGCACTCTTGGTAACATGTTGAATGCTGAATTCTGAACCTAAGGTTTTCTGGTAAAAACTATTTAACTCTCGCTGGATAGATCGGGTGAGACTTTGCGTAAGAAAAACAATTAGATGTTTGAAGTGAAGCTTTCTATTACGAGTAAATCCTTTACCGCCGTCTTTTGAACGGCTTCTGTTAACGTAATCTTCATCTTCTATCGTTTTAATTATTTTATCAATATGTTCTTCTCTAAATTTACAAACAGAGCTAGATTCTTCATTGATATAGCCCCTATAATACTATACAGCAAAAATAATGGTCTAAACCTAATTACAGCAATTGTCAAAGAACTTTCTTAAACTTGTTTTCTATAAAAACCTTAAGTCAACGACATTGAATATTCAATACTCATTATTCAATGCTCAATAAGGAAGATAACCTGAGCGTTTGGTTTTATTGCGGTGAGCGTCGTTATATTTATTAGTAAATATTTTATTAAGACTTCGTCTCTAACGATCATTAAATCAACACTCAGCAGTATGCCATTGCGCAGCGAACATCTAAATTTTGCGTTAAAACAACTTTAAACTTTAAACTTTAAACCTTAAACTTGCGCACTATTGCTTTGATTGCTTCTTTGGTCAGCGCAGCCCGGTAAAGACAGGCAGGTTAAGCAATTACAGGATGAACTGCATGCCGCAAAAGAAGATCTGCGCAGCTTTGCCGAGGAACAGGAAATGACCACGGAACGATTGCAATCTGCCAATGAAGAGATTATTTCCAGCAACGAGGAACTCCAAAGCACGAATGAAGAGCTGATGACGATCAACAATGAACTGCAGATCCGCAACGACCAGCATGCGGAAGCGTACGAGTATACAGAAGGCATCATTGAAACCATCCGGGAAGCGGTTATCGTTCTTGATAAACACTTGCAAGTTAGGCGCGCCAACCGGAGCTTTTATGAGATTTTCCAGGTTCGGGAAGAAGAAACTGAAGGCCGGCTGATATACGAAATTGGTAACCGCCAGTGGGACAATCCAGAACTGAGGAAACTGTTCCAGGATATCCTGGTAAATGACGCGAAGTTCGATGGCATTGAGGTTAAACATGATTTTCCGGGCATCGGGCCAAAGATCATGAAGCTGAACGGCAAAAGCATTGTGCAGAAGGTACACCACCAGCAGTTGGTATTGCTGGCGATTGAAGACGTCACCGAGCAGCGGACAGCGGAAAAGATCATTCGTGAAAGGGAAGCCTGGTTCCGGAACATGGCCGACAATGCGCCGGTGATGATGTGGGTATCCTCAACCAACAAACTGCGTACTTTTTTCAATACGACCTGGCTGCAATTTACCGGTAGAACCATCGAAGAAGAACAAGGCAATGGTTGGAAAGAAAACATACATGCTGAC
>JBBSSY010000252.1:0-5693 GCA_038241595.1 Chitinophagales bacterium
CAATCAGTGCCTTGTAAAAATTGAACAGGCTTCGGTGTGGTTCAGTGTTAAGCAGGTGCCATTGCAATTTCGACCGGTTAAACGTGTCTTCCGATGCCGGATCGGGCGCGGTGCCTTCCTGGTGAAAGGCAGCAAATTCCGCTTTTCTGCCAGAACGGACGGCCTCTACCAATGCCGGGTCGGTGTGCGAGATGAAATAGAGAAACGGGTTCGATTCACCCCATTCCTCACCCATGAATAACATCGGGAGGTAGGGCGCGAGCAGGACGGCCCCGGCCATGGTTTTTTGCATATCGACACTCACCAGCCGACTGCTGCGCTCGCCGAGCATGCGGTTGCCCACCTGGTCGTGGTTCTGCGAGAAAATGACAAACTGGTCACCCCTATTCCCGGTGGCGGGCACACCAAATTTTTTATGGCGGTGCGGGGAGAACTGCCCGTCGTATACGTACGCATCACGGAATGATTTGGCGAGATCATGGATGCCGTCAAAATCTTCATAATAGCCGGATCGCGGTTCACCCGCCGTTACGCGCAGGGCATGGTGAAATTCGTCGATCCACTGGGCATTCATGCCGAAGCCGCCGGCTGTCGGGTCATTGATGAAACGCGTATCGTTCAGATCGAGTTCTGCAATGAGGTAATGGGTGCGACCGGTGGCGGCAGATAATTCGTCAACGCGCATTTTTATTTCCTGCAGGATATGCCGCGGGCTAAAATCGCGGATGGCATGTACCGCATCCAGGCGAAGGGCATCGATGTGAAAGTCACGGAACCACATCAGGGCATTTTCAATATAGTACGCCCTGACACCGTCGCACCAGGCATCATCGAAATTAATGGCCGGGCCCCAGGGCGTTTTATACCTGTCGGTAAAATATGGACCGAAGGCCCCAAGGTAATTACCTTCGGGACCGAGGTGGTTATAAACGACATCCAGCACCACCGCTACTCCTTTAGCATGGCAGGCATCAACGAGTTGCTGTAATTGTTTGGCGCCGCCGTAGCTGTCCTGAACGGCAAAGGGAAACACGCCGTCGTAACCCCAGTTGCGGCCTCCCGGGAACTGTGCGACTGGCATGATCTCGATCGCGGTAATGCCGAGATCGACGAGGTAATCGAGTTTTTCGGCAAGCGCCGCGAAACTGCCATCGGGTGTAAATGTGCCGGTATGTATTTCGTACAGGATATAATCAGCCAGCACCGGGTTTTGCCACTGTGCATCCCGCCAGGTATAACGGGATAGGTCAATTGCTTGCGAAGGTCCATGAACACCTTCCGGCTGCGAAAGTGATGCGGGATCGGGCAAGGGATCGCCACCATTGATCGAAAACTGGTAATGATCTCCGGGTTTGATGTCGCCCGAGAGAAGCCGCCAGAAGCCCATCGCCTGTTTCTCCAGGGCAAATCTCTTTGCCAGCGCCGGTATTACTATGTCCACCCTTTCCGAAAACGGCGACCAGAGCAGGATATCTGCTTCGCCACCCGGTAAAAAATTTACACCTATACCTCGTCGTTGATAGTCAATGGTTGTCATAGCCGGTTCACTGATGATTGAAGTACCACAACGGAACGGTCCTGGATCATCATGGACTGACCCGCTGCGTATACGCCTTCTTTTTCCAATACACTTGCCTCGCTGGTATCCAGCACTTTTGTCCATTCTTTCGAATATTGTTCGGGAGGCAATATGAAGTTAACGGCCTCGTGGTGCGCATTGAAGATCAGGAAAAAATTATCGTCAAAGACGGCGACTCCTTCTTCATCGGTCATACGGAGCGCATTTCCGTTTAAGAAGATACCCAGTGATTTGGCATAGTCGTGCTGCCACCGCTCTTCCGACATTTTCAACCCTTCAGGCACGAACCATGCGATGTCTTCCACATCATTTCCCCAGATCGGCTTGCCCTTGAACCAGCGCCGGCGCGAAAACGCGGGGTGCGATTTGTAAAATGCGATCAGCTTCCGGGTGAAATTAAACAGGTTCATATTTGCGTTTGCCCAGTCTAACCACGAGATCTCGTTGTCCTGGCAATACGCATTGTTATTACCACCCTGAGTACGACCGAATTCATCACCGGCAACCAGCATGGGCACTCCCTGCGAGAGGAACAGCGTGGTCAGGAAGTTTCGTTTCTGTTTATCACGCAGCGCTTGTATGTCCGGGTTACTCGTAGGACCTTCTTCGCCACAATTCCAGGAGCGATTGTGTGACTCGCCGTCCTGGTTATTCTCGCCGTTGCCGTCGTTGTGTTTTTCATTGTACGTCACCAAATCGTTGAGGGTAAATCCGTCATGGGCGGTAACGAAATTTATGCTGGCCGTGGGGCGGCGATAATCATTTTTATAAAGATCAGCACTGCCGGTAAAACGCTGTGCGAATTCACTGAGCATGCTGTTTGCACCGCGCCAGTAGTCACGCATACAGTCGCGGTATTGGCCGTTCCATTCTGCCCATCCGGCTGGAAATTTACCAACCTGGTAGCCGCCTTCACCGATGTCCCACGGTTCTGCGATTAATTTCACCTGCGAGATCACGGGATCCTGGTGGATGATGTCGAAGAAAGATCCCAGCCGGTCAACCGCGTGTAGTTCGCGGGCGAGTGCCGGCGCAAGGTCAAAGCGGAAACCATCTACATGCATTTCTACGATCCAGTACCGGAGGCTGTCCATGATCAAACGAAGTACACTTGGCATCATGGCATTGAGCGTATTCCCGGTACCCGTATAGTCCATGTAAAAACGCGGGTCGTCGGTGAGCCGGTAGTACGATGGGTTGTCGATGCCCTTGAAAGAAAGCGTTGGGCCCAGTTCATTGCCTTCACCGGTGTGGTTGTATACCACGTCGAGAATCACTTCGATGCCCGCCTTATGAAGAGCTTTCACCATATTCTTGAATTCGGTCACCTGCTGGCCGAGTACGCCGCTGCTGGAATAACGCACATCAGGTGCAAAAAAGCCGATGGTATTATAACCCCAGTAGTTGCTGAGGCCTTTGTCCTGCAAGGTCCGATCCGATACGAAATGATGCACCGGCATCAGCTCGATGGCTGTAATGCCAAGGTCTTTTAAATATTTAATGGTCACGGGGTGGGCGATACCGGCATAGGTGCCGCCGATCAACGGGGGCAGGTCCGGGTGCAGGCGGGTGAGGCCTTTCACATGTGCTTCGTAAATAATCGTTTTGTGATAGGGGATGCGGGGAGCCGTATCGCCTTCCCAGTCGAAGGTCGGGTCGATCACCACGCTTTTGGGAATAAATGCCGCGTTGTTAACTGCGTTGAAGCTGAGGTCGGCGTCTGGATGGCCGAGTTGGTAACCAAACAACGCATCGCTCCACTCGATCGTACCGGAGATGGCTTTTGCATAAGGATCGATCAACAATTTGTTGGCGTTGAAACGCATCCCTCTCTCCGGTTCAGAAGGACCTTCCACCCGGTAGCCATAGAGCTGGCCGGGCTCTATGCCCGGAATATAAATGTGCCAGATATGGTTGTCCATTTCCTTTACCGGGATGATTTCGGATTCATTTTCCAGGTCATTGCGGTCGAAGAGGCAAAGTTTGATTGCCTTCGCATTTTCAACATAGAGAGAAAAGTTCACGCCTTTTCCGTCCCAGGTAGCGCCCAATGGGAAGGCGCTTCCTGCATAATAGCGTTTAGGTGTCGTTGATGAAATTGTTTTGACCGTGTCTGCTTGAGTAATGGTTGACATAAATTTGTTCAGTGTGTGCGCTACCTGTCAATATAACAGGATGGATTATGCGCTTTTCGTTGTAATTATTACCGGTTAAAAAGGTATTTTTTCACAGGGGATCAGTGCGATCTGGTATAGTAACTTCTAACAAATTTTTCATGGATGTGGTTCAGCGCGGCAGGCAGACCGTACTTACAAATCGCATTCCCATTATTATTTCACGTAATCACGCAGAATTATTAGACGAAGAAGGAAAGAAATGGAGGAAAAGATTCTACACTTTTTTGGAACAGCAAGAAGTGTTATAATGAAGATTTAATCGTATAGGTCTTGTTTTTCTTTGATTTGAATGTAGTGAGGTAATAATCACCGGAAGAAATACTTTTAGCCGTTGTTCCACTGATCACAATGGGCCCGTTAGTACGCAGGATACAGGTGTTTCCCAGGACGGAGCGGATGGTGCCGGATGCCAGTTTGTTGGCCAGCCAGGTAAAAGACAATTCAAAGCCGCCGCGGGCCTTTAGCCCTGTTACCTCTCCGTTTTTCCAGGTGCCGGGCAACGCGGGCAGGAGGTGTATCTCGCCCAAATGACTCTGAATCAGCATTTCAGCCATCCCCGCGGTACCCGCAAAATTGCCATCGATCTGGAAGGGCGGATGCGCATCAAAGAAATTCGGGTACGTGCCGCCACCGGTTACACTGCCACCGGTTCCTTCGGTGTAATGCAGCAGTTCGCGTACGAGGCGGTAGGCGTGATCGCCATCCAGCAGCCTGGCCCACCAGTTGATCTTCCAACCCTTGCTCCACCCGGTACCACCGTCGCCGCGCACTTCGAGGGTCTTCTTTGCCGCATCAAATAATTCCGGCGTTTTAAAAGGGGTCATTTCTTTGCCGGGATACAAGCCATACAGATGCGATACATGACGGTGTTCGGGGTCTGTCTCCTTGAAATCCCGGTACCACTCCTGCAGGCGGCCATCGGGCGCCACCTGGAGCGGCCATAATTTTTTCGTTTTATCGAGCAGCGTATCGCGGAAACCGGCATCAGTGTTTAAAGCCGCCGCAGCATCCATGGTGTTCGCAAACAAGTCGCGGATGATCGACATGTCCATGGTAGTAGCTACCGATACACTTTGCTGTGCACCTGTTGAATCTTTGAACTTGTTTTCCGGCGAGGTGGACGGCGCAGTGACCAGGAAGCCATTTTGATCGGGCACGAGCCAGTCAAGGGTAAATTCAGCAGCCGACTTTAGCAACGGGTAGGCATTTCGCAGGAACGCTTTGTCGCCGGTGAACAAATAATGTTCCCACAGGTGGCGGGTGAGCCAGTTGCCGCCCATATACCAGTTTGCCCACACCGGGTCGCCATAACCTTTGTCACCCACCGGGTTCGACATGGCCCAGAGGTCGGAGTTATGGTGTGCCACCCAACCCCTGGCGTGGTAGAACTGGCTGGCCGTTACCTTGCCGGTTACTGTGAGGTTTCCAATCCAGTCGAGCAACGGCTGGTGCATCTCCGCCAGGTTGGTGACCTCTGCAGGCCAGCAATTCATTTCCGTATTGATGTTGATGGTAAAATTCGAACTCCATGGTGCATGCAGTTCCTTGTTCCAGATGCCCTGTAAGTTGGCGGGCGGACCACCCGGCCGCGAAGCGGAGATAAGCAGGTAACGCCCGTACTGGAAATAAAGTGTTTCGAGTCCGGGGTCGGCAGCGCCCGCAGAATATCCTTTCAGGCGTTCATCAGCGGGCAATATTGCATTTGGATTGGGAGAGAGCGGGTCCGTAAGGGTGAACGTCATGCGATCGAAATATTTTTTGTAATCCGCGATGTGGCGTTTCCGCAATTCAGTATATCCCAATGCCACTGCCTTGCTGATGATGGCGTTTGTCAGGGCTTGTTCATCTTTCCCGTCTTTATCCGGGCACTTGTCGAAGCCATTGAAGCTGGTTGCGGCCGCAATATACAAGACGACCTCGGTCGCATTTTTTACATG
>JBBSSY010000253.1:0-5668 GCA_038241595.1 Chitinophagales bacterium
GAGGGTTCTTTTGAAGGCTGGATGCGCCGGGTATTTGTGAATACATCCATCGAACACTACAGGAAAAAGGTCACGTTATTCAGCACCAGTGACCGGGACGACCTGCTTGTAGAAGACAATTCATTAAGTGCTTTGGATAAACTCGCAGAAAGAGATATCATTGCGCTTATCCAGCAATTGTCGCCGGGATATAGAACAGTTTTTAATTTGTATGTAATTGAAGGATATTCGCACAAAGAAATTAGCGAATTACTGGGTATCAACGAAGGAACCAGTAAATCGCAGCTTGCACGGGCGAAAGGAATATTACAAAAAAAAGTAATAGAATTTATAGGTGAACGTACGAAACCCATATCGCGGTAATCATGTCTGAACATTTAAAACAAGTTTTTTCACAATGCGTAATTGCGCCGCCGCCCGCGGTATGGGATAAAATCGCCGGTGAGGTAAACCGGTCTAACGATTTACATGACCTTCAAAACCGGATATCAGCGTATGGTGAAACGCCGCGCGCTTCTCTCTGGTTGATCATTAAAGAGCATATAAGGGTAACCAGCCTGACAAACGGACGCCGGTATTACCAGCAACCAATATATCGCATCATGACAGCTGCCGCATTTACTGGCTTGGTAGTAATGGGCAGTTTCTACATATTTAACAAAAATGCTTCGAAGAAACAGCTGGCCACTCACTTGCCCCTGTCCGGCAGCCAGCCAGAACACGACGTAACCTCCTCTGATGCTGATAACCCGGCAGTAAAAGATCTGCCTTCGCAGCTCGCTGTAACTTCCGTGACCTTTGGTATCCCCGGAAAACAAAAGAAGGCTTTTGGACCTGGAACCACGCGGTTGCTTCGAAATACCATTATAACCCTGGCAGGGATTCCGGAAAACGTTGTTAACGTGGCAGTTCCTGCCCGGCCAATCAGGAATGAGATTGGGGACATCATTCAGGATACAAAAATTTTAGCAACCGCAAGCGATCCCTACATAAAGATTACTGGTCCTAACGGCAAGCAAACAAAAATCTCTGCGAAATTCAGGAATCTCCTGTTGTACCTCAACCGTGACAATGACCTGGCGGACAACCGTGACTATGACGACAAAAGTTTCACGGAAGGTCTAGAATGGAAAACGAAGTTCCGAAACTGGAGAAATAAAATCCTGGAAAATGCGGTCATTCCCACTTCGACCAACTATATGGACATCGTAGAATTAAAAGACCTCATCTTAAAAGATAAAGACAGCAAATAGGTCACCAACCAATGCCTTTGTCAGCGCTACGCACTAATTTTCGCCATGCCCAGAATCAAAATTGCCCTCCCCACGAATTTTTTGTTTTCTACTGTTATCCCGATCAGGATCACCGACATGAATTTCGGCGGCCATGTTGGCAATGACGCCTTACTGGGTATTATCCACGAAGCAAGAACACAGTACCTGCAGCATTATGGCTACGGAGAGCTCGATCTGGAAGGACTTGGTGTTATAATGAGTGATGTAGGTATTGAATTTAAACGAGAACTTTTTTACGGAGATGCTCTTGAGGTTTGGGTAGTGGCAACAGAATTTTCAAAAGTCGCATTTGAGATATACTACAGGTTGGAGTCAACGACCGGTGGAAAAAAGACGGTGGTGGCCACCGCGAAAACCGGCATGGTTTGTTACGATTATTCACACAAAAGAATTGCGGCGGTTCCACCGACAGTCATCGCAAAATTATCTGGTAAAGCGTGATGTTGCCAATCAATTAATATTCAGTGTTCCAGATCTTCCAGCTCTCCTCGGCCTGAATGATCAGCATATCAAAGCCGTTTTCCACTGCCGCACCCATCGATTCACCTTTCTGTAGAAACAGGGTTTTACCCGGATTGTAGATCAGGTCGTACAGGTAATGTTCCGGCGAAAGCAATTCATAAGGAATGGGTGGCGCCTGGTTTATTTCAGGAAACATGCCAAGTGGCGTCGTATTGATGATGAGGGTATGGGCGCGTATAATATCCTCCGTCAGGGCCTCATAAGTGATCGAGTTGGTTATTGCGGAACCTTTACCCCTGCTAACACTCAGCGGTTCTATATTTAAAGTGCTGAGTACGTAGGAAACGGCCTTTGCTGCGCCACCTGTTCCCAGTACCAGCGCCTTCCGGTGCGAAGGTTTCAGTTTCTTTTTCAATGTTTGTTCAAAACCAATGGTATCGGTATTATAGCCGTAAAATTTATTATCTTCTATTTTGATGCAGTTGCAGGCGCCTGTTGCCCGAACCACTTCATTCATACCATGCAAGTAGGGTATTATCTGTTCTTTGTATGGGATGGTAATGTTGAACCCCTGTAAATGCGGGTTGTTTTTGAGCAATACTTCAACCTGGCCGATGGTGGCTATTGGGAAGTTTTCATATTGGCAATCTGTAACTGATGCCGCGGCAAATCGTTCAGTGAAATATTTTTTAGAAAAAGAATGGCTCAGGGGATAGCCGATCAGACCATACAGTTTCATGAAGTAACTTCTTTATTGAGGAAGAGGTGGAAGGTATCTCCTCGCAGACCGATACGCATCGCTTCCAGGGCGATCATTTCGGAAGGAGCGATATTACCCAGGTTAACATTACATCCGATCAATTCAAGGAAATACAACTGCTGCTGCTTTTGTGGCGCTTCCCAGATGATTTTTTCTTCCGGTATCTGGGTGAGAATCTCCTGTACCAATCCTTCCCGCACTTCGCCGCTGCCACGATAGATGCCTACATTACCAGCTTCTCTTGCTTCGGCGATCACATAAGTGGCGCCGGCAAGCAGTTCCGCCCTCATCAGTTCGATCCATTTGTAGGGCGGGATGATATGAGCTGCATCCTTGCTGCCCACTTCGCTCAACACAGTGGCATGTTTAGTAAGTTTTTCGATATACCCGCATTTTTCAGCATGTGGAATGGTAATCGAACCATCACTTACTTCGATGTATGTTATTCCAAAATCCTTACAAACACTGATGTAATCCTCAAACTGATTGCGGATCAAAAACGCCTCGAATAATGTGCCGCCAAAGTAAATTGGAATATCGTACGACCGGTATACTTCCAGTTTCTCGCGAAGATTAGGAGTAACGAACGAGGTTCCAAAGCCCAGCTTCACAATGTCAACGTGGGGGTGCGCGCCACTCATAAAATGTTTTGCTTCCTCCACGCTGAGCCCTTTATCCATCACCATGGTAATGCCGTGCAACCTTGGCTTGGGATATCTTTCGGGGATCTGGGAGAGATGAAAATTCATTTTGGGGATGCGATTTGATGATAGTTACCTGTACCTATTAAACGAGGCGCAAAAATAGGAACTGTAGTTTAAATAACAACATCGGATCTGCGGATGATTGCATTTCCATCTGCTTTACGCTTTTTACATTTCTTGTGTAAATATATGACGGTTCGTCAGCGCTTACGGTGTCTTTTAAAGGCTGCGATCAGGTCAACGACCTGTTGATTTCGAAGAATGGAAGGATTAAGGCTTACAAATTTTTTCAGGGTCCTGGGAGATTTATGCAGTGCTTTCTGTAGCTGAACCAATCCTTCTTTGGATCGTCCGGTGGCAAAATAGACAGCGCTTAAATAATAAAGAAACAGGGCCTTGCCATCGGTCAGTTTGATGGCTGCAAAAACCTGTTCCATGGCCTCTTCATAGTAAGAAACAGTATACAGGCAGCGGATCAGCGCTTCCCATCCGGCAATATTTTTCGGGCGGGTACGGACCACGCTTGTAAAATGCTGGATTGCTTCTTTAATGTTGCCAAGTTGCATCTTACACTCTCCCATCGCCAGGTTATATTCAGGTTGTGTGCGATGGATCTGCATCGCAGACTCCAGTTGCTTCACGGCCTGCGACCAGTATTGTTCATGAATATAGGTAGACGCTATTTTATAATACAATTTGCTATCGTCGGGGGCCAGGTGCGAGGCTTTGCGATAATGAAAGCGGGCCTGCGCATAATTTTTCAGCTTGTCATAACAATGACCAATCGCCTCAAAAATCACATCTTCCGGTCTGGACAATTCAAGCACTTTTTCAAGCACCTCAATGGCATCCTTATACTTGCGGAGGCGGATGTAAGCATCACCCATGTTTCTATACGCATAATCGAATTTTTCATCGATTACGACGGCATATTTGTAAGCATCGATGGATTTCTCGTACAACTTGAGCCCCTGGTAAGCAGCACCCAGATTAAACCAGGCAAGCTCACTATAAGGACATTCGTCTATTATTTTCTTGTGTAACTCGATACTCTCTTCATTGCGGCGCGTGAAATCCGTCCAGAAGCAAATTTTATACAAGGACTCTTCATTTTTCGGATCCTGTTCGAGGATGAGCTTAAGACAGTCAAAGATTTTGTCAAATTCTTCGTAATCGTCATATACATCAGCCAGTTCAAACAACAATTCGATCCGCTCCTGCCCTTGAAACATAACAAGTGCATTTTCAAGCAGGTCAACCGCTTTATCCTGCTGGTCAAGTGCCAGGTATGCATCCGTTTTTAAAATATATAAATTGATATCCCGGCTGTCAAGTAGTTCAGCCAGTTCAAGAGTTTGCAAGGCATCATAATACCTGCGGGATGCGATGAGCAGATCAGCCTTTTTAAGTTGTAATAAAGAAGAGTAGGCGAATTGGGCAATGGCATAATCGGCCGCTTCAAGCGCCTGCGGAAGATCTTCGGCATCGTCAAAATGATCTATCAGCCGTTCAAACGAATCTTCATCAAGATAAGATGAACTCCTGCCAGACTTAAGATTCTGGTACTGTTCAAGAAGTTCACGAATCTCATCCTTGTCTTTGCGGTAAGAATTATCTCTCATGAATTTTGAGTTAATGTAAGATAGCCATTTTACAAGATAACCAACTGAATCTGCGTAAGATATTACGCCTGTACATATTTAACCTTATCATTAAAGATGAACGGCGTTAAATAAACTATAAAAAAAATTCGGCAATATGTATTTTTAGCATCGTTTTTGATTATCTTTGTTTAAGATGTTAAAACTCTCTACAGCCGATCTTAAAAGTTTAAAAAGTTTTCTACTTAGTGCTGCACTGATAGGATTCACTTTTTTTGCATTTGCAAGCATCGGTGGCGATAAGAATAAATCTAAAAGCACTTCGGTTAAAGCAGGTTTCTCACCATTGAAAACCGCTTCTGGTTTTACATTAAAATCTGGTCTAAATTACAGAGGTAGTGTCATCCTTAGTCAGCAGAAATCTGATAAATACATTACTTATACTTCCCTTGTCACTTACCAGAAAGGCAATACCACGTATATTCTTCCCAATAAATACAAAGTTTACCTGGAACCGTCTGCAACTCGCTCGAGCCTTCAGTTGTTAAATTTGCACTTCAAAATCTGTAAATAACTTTTTTACTGGGCTATTCCTAATTTTCTACTTTCAGCGTAAGAAAGTTCCCTGTATCCGTTTGCGGGAATATCGAACATTGAAGCTGGAACAGGGTTCAAATTTATTTTTGTTACCAGGTATTTGATAGACAGATTCCCCTGGGACAATTCATATTCCAGCGGTAAGCCGTCAAGTGTTCTGAACTGATAATTGTATTCGTTATTTTCAGGAACAATCTCCGAAGTATAAAAGACGGTGAAGGTTGACCCGTCTTTCATTTTTGCGATTGC
>JBBSSY010000254.1:0-5653 GCA_038241595.1 Chitinophagales bacterium
CGGGGATACCCGGTTGCCATGTCTACTTGCTTTAATGTACCTGCAGCATCTTTTATTGTGTCAGCGGGTTTCTCAATCAAAAACAACGCTGCCTGGTAATCGTCACCCATCACATCTACCCAACCACAAAGACATTCCTGCAGCGTATTGTTTTCAAGCAAATTGTTTACATAATCGTGTATAAAAGGAACGTCGAACTGGTCGGCGACAAAAAAGGCGTTTTCCCCTTTGAAATGATGCCGGATGCAAATTTCACCGATTACAATATTAGGCAGGGTGTACACAAAAAGGGCCGGACTGGCCATAGACTTCACCGTGTCAAAAAAGCGGATATCTGTGTCGAGGCTGCTATTGGCATTGCTCAGTACCACGCCGGTTTCTCCGGCCGGGACCGGTTTTGATACAGCCCGGTCAGCCAGCAAGATCTCTGCAGCGAGCCAACCCAGTTTGCTGAGATGGTCCATCTTGTAGAACTTGGGGTAGGCGGCCCGGGTAAACTGGTACACAGCCAGTAAGAAATCCTTTACGCTTCCCGCTTCCACGCTACATACCGGCTGTTCGTTTTTGTAGACCGTCCCCTTTTCAATCACACAACTCGCCGTAATATGATTCACTATGAACTGATTAAAACTTTAGAAATACCACTCCGCACAACCCTGTTGCCAGGCACTGACCCATTTGGAAATGTAGGATATTTTACGGATTATCACTGCTTATTCTATACTGTTTAGCTTACGCCGGAGTAGCCATAAATCAACTGTGTTCAGGTGTGAGCGTTGAAGGGAACTAATTATCCACTACCTCGCTCGCCATGAGAGACCGCTCGATATCGATGAGCCTCGCCAGTTTGGGGAGGGCCGTCGCATGATCCTTCACAAATGGGTTTGACAGGTCCCAAACATACCCGGCCAGCACGGAACAGATCTGGTTTTTTATTTCAAGGTTCTGTTTAGCGGCGAAGAAGATCGTATCCAGCGTCCCTTCATACCAGGCCATGACATATGACCGGAACGTATTGACGCCCTGCATCACCGGTTCCATGTATTCGGATTCCCAGTCGACCGTTTCACCATTCAGTTTTTTAATGACCAGGTGCGCGGCCAGCTGGCTGGAAACCGTGGCCAGCGTGACACCCGAAGAAAAGATCGGGTCCAGGAATTCCGTTACATTGCCCGTCAGCACAAATCCTTCCCCATAAAATGTATCGGTGGTAGATGACCATGATTCGAGTACCCTGGGCTGAAAAACAAACGCTACTTCGTGGAAGCGTTCCCGTAAATACGGTTCCGATTCGATCAGCGTTCGCAGCTGTTGGTCCGTTGAACCTTCCAGCTGGCTGAAAAATTCAGGACTGCCGACAAAGCCTAGTGAGGTCTTACCATCTGAAAACGGGATCACCCATATCCACACACCGGGTTTGTGCACCACGATGGTGATTCTGTTGGGCTCGTCAGCCAGTGATCGCTTCAGGTCCACCGTGTGCGCGAAAAGTGCTTTCCTGGGGGTCATTGCAGAGGGCCGCTCCATATTAAACAATTTTGGAATCACGCGGCCATACCCACTGCCATCAATGATAAACCGCGCCTGGATCCGGGACTGTACACCGTCTTTGTCTTCCACCGTTGTCACCGATTCGGATCCGTTGAATTCAATTGCGGTTACTGATGTCTGGTAGTGTACCGGCACACCCATCGATTCCACGGTATCGGCAAGGGTTTTGTCGAAACCTGCGCGCGGTGCCTGCCAGGTCCAATTCCAACCGGGCGTAAACTGGTCCGCAAAAACATAATCACAGACCTGGCCGTTCTTGACGAATTTAGCACCGGACTTTTGCTGGTATCCCTGCTGCCGCACGGCATCTATGAAACCGGCTTCGGTAAGTGCTTCCATACAACGTGGCAAGAGGCTCTCGCCGATTACGAAGCGCGGGAAAAGTTGTTTTTCCACGATCTTTACGCTGAAACCCGCTTTATGCACGATAGAAGCAGCTACGGTTCCGGAAGGGCCTGCACCGATGACAAGCACATCTACTTTTTCGGTATTCATGATGGTCTGTTTATAAGCTGAAGGGTCTGGGTTATGATTGAACCGGCATCGCCGGTTTTTTTACGCATTTTAACAGGGTCTGGCTGAGGCCGATATTGTCTTTCTGTTCCAGTATAACAAACCCGGCTTCTTCAATACAACGGATGAACACGTCCGAACCATACATCTGGCTGTTGCCATTGGCCAGCGCCGTAAAATACAAGGAAGTTTGTTGCAGACAAAATGCGGCGACCTCGAACCGCTGCCTGTCCCAGAAAGGTTCGAGAATAAACAGGCAGCCGCCTTCTTTCAACGACTGGTTCGATCTTTTCAGGATAGAAATGATTTGCTTTTCAGAAAAGCAGTCCAGGAACTGGCTCATCCATATCACATCAAAACCGGCAGGAAATGCCTGGCCTTCATCCAGGATATTGGCCGGTACTAGCGAAATTCTTTCTGACAGGCCATAGTCGCTGATACTTTTCGCAGCGATCTGCAACTGGCCGGGCAGATCCATGATGGTAACGCTGATCTCCACGTCTTTCTGCGCACAGGCTATCGCCCATTTGCCGGTATTGCCGCCGATATCCAGTAACTTTTTTGGGCTGTCTTTCAACACCCTGGGCAGTACCATCGGGAAGGCATTGTCTGAAAAAAAATGGTCGAAACTGAACCAGCTTCGCTGGATGTTGTCCGGCAGTTCACTCAGCCCCTCGTAAATCGTGCTCCAGGTACCGAATTCTTTGAGGCCTTCCGGCCGCCCGCTGGCGATGCTTTTATCCAGCGAATACATGCCCTTGTAACAGACATCGTGCACAAAATCCATATTGGTTATCGTCAGCTCATCGTTTAAAATGAACATACCGGTTTTGGCAAGGCGGTAGAGCCGGTCTTTTACGATGATCAGGCGGATGCTCAGGGCGGATTCCAGCAGCACGCGTACGCCATATAACGGCAGGTTTACCCGCTCCGTAATTTCTTCCAGTGTGATGCCATCCAAACCACTTGCTTCAATTGCATGCAGGACACCTGAATTGCGCAGCACACGCGCCGATTGAAAAACCACCGGGCCAAATGAGATCCACTGCGCCGCTTCCTTGGCCTCTAAAGCAGAGATCTTGTCTTCTTCAAAAAAACTCATTCAAAGGGTATGATGTGAGATAATTACTTTATTTACTTAACACGAGCGCTGCATTGCAACCGCCGAAACCGGAAGCGGTTTTGAGCACATGCTTCATCTGCCTGTTTTCTCTCTGGCTGCACACATTGATCGGCTTTGTAACACCGTTTGTCGTATATCCTTTAGTTGGTATCGTCGTGGATGCCTGCATGGACCTGGCCGAGATGATGGTCTCGATGATGCCGGCGGCGCCCAATGTATGGCCGTAGTAGCCTTTCAAACTGTTTACCGGAACTGACGACAGTTGCGACTGGTCGATCGCCAGCGATTCCATTTCGTCGTTATACACCGTGGCGGTTCCATGGGCGTTGATGAAATCGATATCACCCGGGTGAAGCCCGGCCTGTGCCAGTGAACGGCAGATCGCGTCGTGCAATTCTTTCCCGGTGCGTGAAGGACCGGAAATATGATTGGCGTCGTTAGTAACCGCTCCGCCAGTAACGCGAACAGACGATACCCCGTAGGAATCGTTAGCAGACAATATCACCGTACCTGCACCTTCCCCAAGGTTAATGCCATTGCGGGCAGCATCGAACGGTTTGCAGGGGCCGCCACTCACTGCCTGGAACGATTGAAAACCGGACAATACAAATTGCGAGATCACATCTGCACCGGCTACCACCGCGTGGCGATAACGGCCCGACTGTATAAGGCGCATACCGGTGAGAACCCCCAGCAGTCCTGATATACAGGCATTGGAAACAACAAGCGGTTTATGTACAAAATGAAAATGGGCGGCGACCTGGTCGGCGGAATAAGACAACGACATTTGCTTTCGCAGGGATGGCGTTAAAGCGGCTGTTTCAAGCAGGCTGATATTGCCTTTCGTAGACGATAGAATCAGTATGGTATCGGCGTTCTGCGGGCTTACCGTCGTACCGGCGAGCGCCTGTTCTATGGAACCAATAAGCAACGATTCGAAACGGGTAAATCCAGTTCCCATGCCTGATAGCCGGTCTTCTGGTTTAAAGAGCGAGGCATAAAAGGGCTCCCGGGACAAGGCCGTATCAACATGCATCTCTACCCCGGAACGACCAGCCAGCACCTGCTCGAAATTTTCTGTCGTAGTACTTCCTAACGGTGAATAAATGTTATCGCCAATGATAAAAACATCTTTCATGAAACCTGTATTAAATGAAACCCTGTTTAACTTTCCACGCTTCAAAAAAAGACGGGTTTGTCAGTTGTAACACAGAATTCTCTTTTTCTAAAAACACCTGGACCGATGAGCCGGTGGCAACCAGTTCCTCAGACCTGGGATTGTACAGCCGGTATAAAAATTTTATCTTGGCGGCCTCGCAGGGAATGTATTCCGTTTCAACCACAACCCGGTCGCCATATCGCAGCGAACGCTTATAGTTGCACTCGATATGTACCACCGGAACTACATATCCTTCGCGGTAAAAATCCAGGTAACCGATGCCATGTTCATTCCCGAAAGCTTCCCGGCCGTCTTCAAAGTACCGGATATAGTGCCCATGCCAGACGATTCCCAGGGGATCTGCTTCATTAAACCTGACCAAAATCTCCGTCCGATTCGTTAGTTGATTCTCCATTACAAATTGAAGGTACTGATTCTGTCACAGACCCCATGCACCCCTAAACGCCGTATTTGGATCTCCACTCACTGTACTTCCTCTTCTCGATGCTATCGATGATATTTTTAAATGGTGTAGCCCAGTAATTGCGGAAACCGAAGGCCATGCCAACCTTACCTTCAACGCGTTCGGTCATCAGCACCTTCTTTGATTTCATGTCTACAAACGTTACCCAGACTGCGGCTGATTTTTCAGATTTACTCATCGCCTCCACCACGAACAAAAGTCCAACGCCTTTTTTGTCGGCAAAGTTGAAACCACGAACCAGTGAAATGATATCGCTTTCCTTAAAGCGGTGATAATCGGCGGTATTGGTAGATTTGATCTCTGCAGCATTGGTTTTTTCATTTCTTTTCTGAACAAGGCCAAGGTCGTGGTCTATCATGCTCCGGTGAAAAGCACCTTTCAGGTCGTATTTTTTTGGTTCGTTCACGATGACCTGGTTGATCTCGGTAAACAGTCGGTCGCGGATGTCGATCTCGTTGGCATTGGCATCGTCGATGAGGCGCGCCTTGGTAAAATCAATGCCCAGGTAAAGGATAGGCGTTTCACTGGAGGTAAACACGTCTTTCGCGGTTTGCGCATGCAGGAGCCCGCCGAATGATAAAAAGATGAGCAGTAAAGCTGTTGTTCCCGTACGTTTCATGTGTTTATGTTTATGTTGATGGTGTTAAAAAAATTTTCATTTCACAGGTGGCCAATACCTGCTTTGCGCACCTGACCGTGCCCGTTACCAGGGTAACATTAAAAACCTGGTTTTCAATAATGACCTCCGTATCCAGCAAGTCATAAACCCGGGGCAACCCGAAAACCTGCAGATTTTTTACGGCACCGATATACCCGATCATCA
>JBBSSY010000255.1:0-5644 GCA_038241595.1 Chitinophagales bacterium
AAAGAGCGGCTGTTGACAGAAAAAATATAATCCAGGCTAGTCGGGTACTCTTCTTGGTAGTCTCCATGCTGTAGTTGTTTCAGCGAAAGTAAGTTAAAAATAAAAATGAGCAACTATTTAGCAGGAAAATTTTCACTTGTCGTTGATTTTGCGTTCCTGTGCGGCTATCTGTGTTCCATCCACTTGATGTTGACTTCCCCGCCGGTCTCCGCCCAAAGAATTGCTTGCCGGTCGCCGCTGCACTTCCAGCCGTCTCGAGTAGTCACAGATTGGTTACCCGCCGCCTTTCCTGCACATTTTGTATTATTTTCGTGCCTCTACAATACCTGCTGACATGAAATTAAATTTTTATATAAGATACCGTACCGAGTTTGGCCAATCGCTGCTGTTAAACCTGTTCAGGCCAGATTCAGCAGAGGCGGAAGTAATCCCGATGAGCTATTTTGACCATGAATTCTGGCAGGTAAGCTTGGAGGCGGATGCAACCCGGGGCGATGAGATCAGGTACCGGTATGCTGTGCAGGCAAAAGACAATACGCGCATCCTTGAAGGTGAGAAAGACCGATTGATCGACATGTCCCATGAAACCCTGAAAGAAATAGACATCATTGACACCTGGAACGACGAGGGCGCATTTGAAAATGCCTTCTACACCACGCCTTTTACCAAAATCCTGCTGGCTGACCAGGTAGCTTCGATCAAAACGAAAACAGTTAAAAACAGCACCCACACTTTCCGGGTAAAAGCGCCGCTGCTGCAGAAAAACGAAGTACTTTATATCACGGGTGGCGGTAGTGTGCTCGGCGACTGGCATGCACCCGACGCTAAATTCCTGACCATATCCGGCAACTGGTGGACGGTGTCGCTCAACATCCTGCAAGAGAACTTTCCGCTGCATTATAAATATGGCATTTACAATATCAAGTCGAAAGAAGCCGTGTCTGTAGAAACCGGCGAAAACCGCCAGCTGCCGGGCAATGCCGCCCATCATTCGCAGACCATCGTTCACGATGGCTTTGTCCGTTTTGCCAACAACACCTGGAAAGGTGCCGGGCTCGCCATTCCCGTTTTCAGCCTGAAAAGCAAGAACAGTTTTGGCGTGGGTGAGTTTGCCGACCTGGCCCTGATGGCCGACTGGGCAAAAGAGGCCGGCATCCGCCTGATCCAGTTACTGCCGATCAACGATACCACCGCTACATTTACGGCTGCCGATTCATATCCCTACGCCGCCATCTCTGCCTTTGCGCTGCACCCAATCTATATCTGTCTTGAAAAAGTGGCCGGGAAAAAACAAGCGGGCATCCTGAAGCCGCTGAAGAAAAAAAAGAAACAACTGAATGACCTGCCGGAGCTGGATTACGAAGAAGTGATGAAGGTGAAACTGGAGGCGCTAAAGGAAATCTTCCTGGCGCAAAAAGACGACTACCTCGACAATGCAGATTTCTACCAATTCTTCCAGAAAAACCGCCACTGGCTGGTGCCCTATGCCGCGTTCTGCCACCTGCGTGACAAGTACGGCACCCCCGATAGCAGCAAATGGAAAATGCACGCCGTGTACAACGAGGAAGCGATCGATAAATTCGTAGCCCCCAGGGGCAGGCATTATGAAGATATTTTATTTCGTTACTTCATTCAATTTCACCTTCACCTGCAGTTGAGTGACGCTACGGACTATGCGCACAAAAAAGGCATCGTGGTGAAGGGCGATATCCCGATCGGGGTGTACCGCTACAGCTGTGATACCTGGATGAGCCCCGAGCTTTACCATATGGACCTGCAGGCGGGTGCGCCGCCCGACGATTTCGCGGTCAAGGGACAGAACTGGGGTTTTCCAACGTATAACTGGCCTGAAATGGCCAAGACAAATTTTGACTGGTGGCGCCGCCGTTTTGAACAGATGAGCAATTACTTCGACGCTTTCCGCATCGATCATATCCTGGGCTTTTTCCGCATCTGGTCGGTACCCATCGAACAGGTGGAAGGCATTATGGGTCATTTTGAACCGGCGATCCCGGTGTATGCCAAAGAGTTTCTCGAAAGAAATATTCCTTTTAACGTTGACCGCTATACGCAGCCGTACATTACGCCAGAGATCCTGGCTGATGTCTTTGGTGACCAGGCCGGCGAGGTTCAACACGAATACCTGGACCAACAGGAAGATGGCAGCCCGCAACTTAAACTGCTTTTCAACACCCAACAGAAAATAGCGGCTTTTTTTAAAGATCGTCCGAATGACGACAACCAAAGAAAAATCAGGACCGGTTTATTCGACCTGGTCTCGAACGTCGTTTTATTTGCGGTACCCGGCGCTGGCGAAGCACGTTTTCATTTCAGGATAGATATGCAGAAGACCTCGTCCTATGCCAACCTGGACGGTCAAACGAAGTACCAGTTGCAGGACCTGTACATCAATTATTTCTACCGTCGCCAGAACGACTTCTGGAAAAAAATCGCGCTGCAGAAATTACCGGCGCTGAAAGAATCTACCAACATGCTGATCTGCGGGGAAGATCTGGGCATGGTGCCCGAAAGCGTGCCGGAGATGATGCAACAGCTGGGCATCCTCAGCCTCGAGATCCAGCGCATGCCGAAGGATCCGACACGGGAATTCTTTCATCCAGGCGACGCGCCATACCTGTCCGTCGTCATGCCTTCCACGCATGACATGAGCACAATTCGTGGCTGGTGGCAGGAAGACCGCGCACGGACATACCGTTTTTTTAACAACGAACTCGGACAATGGGGCGAAGCGCCGGAGACCTGCGAACCCTGGATCAATAAGGCAATCATTTTACAACACTTATATTCGCCAGCCATGTGGAGCATCTTCCAGTTGCAGGACCTGCTCGGCATGAATGAAAACCTGCGCAAAGAAAACGTGGACGAGGAGCGGATCAACATCCCCGCAGACCCCAACCATTTTTGGGGCTACCGACTGCAGTTCCCGCTGGAGCAACTGCTGAAAGAAAAAGATTTTACCCGGATGATACGAAGTGCCATAGAAGCTAGCGGCCGATAATTATAAACTACAAACCACAAACCACAAACTTCAATACGGTTCCATGATCCTCAAATACTTTTCCTACGACCTGGCATTCAAATATCCCTTTACCATTTCAAGGGGCACGAAAACCCACCAGCCGACCCTGGTGGTAGAATTGGATTTCCACGGCATCAAAGGTTACGGGGAAGCACCAGCGATTTCGTATTATGACATCCCGGTAGAAAAGATGATCGCGGACATCGAAGAAAAGAAAACTTTTATAGAAAAATTTGCACTCACCGACCCGGAAAGGTACTGGCATTACCTGCATCACCTGCTGCCTAAAAATAATTTCCTGGTCTGCGCCCTCGATATGGCAGCCTGGGATATCTACGGCCAGCTGAAAGGAAAAGCACTGTACAAATTATGGGACCTGGCGCCGGAGAACAGCCCGGTCAGCGATTACACCATCGGCATCGACTCCATCGACAAAATGATCGGGAAAATGAAGGAAAAACCCTGGCCGGTTTACAAAATAAAACTCGGCACTGATGAAGACATTGAGATCATGCAGGCGCTGCGCAACAACTCTTACGCGAAATTTCGTGTGGATGCCAACGCCGGCTGGACAACCGGGGAGGCGCTGCAGAAGATCCCGATCCTGAAAGAACTGGGGGTGGAATTCATCGAGCAGCCACTGGCGAAAGACAACTGGGAAGGCATGAAAATACTCTACCATGAATCCGTGCTGCCGCTGATCGCCGACGAAAGTTGCGTGGTGGAAAGCGACGTGGAGAAATGCCACCGTCATTTCCACGGCATCAACATAAAACTCACCAAATGCAGCGGCATCACGCCCGCGCGCCGGATGATTACCAGGGCACGCGAGCTGGAAATGGTGGTGATGATCGGTTGTATGAACGAAAGCACCATTGGCTCTGCAGCCATCGCTCACTTGTCGCCGCTGGTGGATTACCTGGACATGGATGGGCCGTTGCTGTTGAAAGAAGATCTGGCTTCGGGGATTTCCTTTGACCCGGACAACGCCGGCAAGTTTTTCTTTTCCGGCAAACCAGGTCTTGGAATAGATTATTGGGGCGAGAAAAGGTAGCTGAACACTTCCTACCAGATCTTCACCCGCAGACTATCCGCCAAATACATTTTAGAACCCGGTTTTATATTAAACGCCTCGTAAAACTCCGGCACGTTCATAACGGGGCCGTTCACGCGCTCTTTCGCCGGTGCATGCACATCGGTCATCACCTGGGTGGCCAGGCGCTCTTTGCGTTCCTGGTACATCCACGCATAGGCATACCCGAGAAAATAACGCTGGGTCTGCGTGAAGCCGCCCACCTTTTCATTTTTCTTATACGCATCGGTTTTTTTAAAAGCTTCGAGGCCGAGTAAGAGGCCACCGAGGTCGGCGATATTTTCACCCTGCGTAGCGTCGCCATTTATGTGTAATGTATCTACAGGGTTGAAATGATTGAATTGCGAGATGATGAGTTGGGCACTTTCTTTAAAGTGTTTTTCATCATTTGGCAGCCACCAGTTTTTCAGGTTGCCCTGTACATCGTACTGGCGTCCCTGGTCATCGAAGCCGTGCGTAATTTCATGGCCGATGGTGGAAGCGGCGGCATAGCCATATACGAATGCGTCGTCCAGGTCTTCATCCCGCTGGCCGGGAACGGTAAAAATACCCGCGGGCAAAACGATCTCGTTGTTGGCCGGGTTATAGTAGGCATTGTACGTTTGGGGCGACATGTCCCATTCGGTGCGATCGACCGGTTTGCCCAATTTGTTGATGTAGTAATTATGCCACCATTCGTTGGCGCGGGCTACGTTCAACACATACGGTCCACGATCTATCTGCATCGCGCTGAAGTCTTTCCATGTGTCGGGGTAACCGACTTTTTGGGTTATTTTCGCCAGCTTAACAAGTGCCCGTTGTTTGGTGGTATCACTCATCCAGGTCAGTTTCAAAATCCTTTCCTTGTACACATCACGAATAGATTCCACCAGCCGGTTATACCGCTCTTTGCTTTTGCTGGTAAAATATTCTTTCACGAATAGTTGCCCCAGGGCCTCCCCTAACGAATTCTCTTCAATGTCCAGCACGCGTTTCCAACGTGGGCGGGGCTCGAGGGCGCCTGTAAGCATTTTGCGGTATTCGAAGTTGTTGTTAAAAGTCACCGAATCGAGCAGGTGGGCGTTGGCACGGATCACATGGAAACGCAGGTAATTTTTCCAGTCGTCGAGGCGGGTCTTTTTCAGTTCTGCCGATAAGTTGGCATAAAATTCCGGCTGGCCAACGATGACCGAATCGAGTTCTTCGATACCGATCTGCCGCCAATAGCTTGGCCATTCCATTACGGCGGCCATTTTTGAAAATGCGGCGGTCGACATCTTGTTGTAATTTTTGTATGGATCGCGGAGGTCGGCCAATTTGCGCGAGGACTTCGCCAGCCTGGTCTCCAGGGCAAACACATTGGCCGCGGCTTTTGTGGCTGCGGCGCTGTCGGGGTTTAGCTGGTGTAACGTTTTCGTGACATATTGTAAATAGGCCTGGCGGATAGATGCGGTTCGCGCGTCGGTCTTGAAATAGTAATCGCGGTTGGGCATGCCGAGTCCTCCCTGTGCGAGCTGGTAGGCCATCACCTC
>JBBSSY010000256.1:0-5596 GCA_038241595.1 Chitinophagales bacterium
CCTGCTTTTGCGGGGGTTTGTCTGGTTTTTTTTAGGGTAGTTTTCTTGGTGGTACTAATAGCCAATTTTATAAATTTTCCTGCTCACAAAAAATAGTCAATACTTTTTGAAGGTAACGGATATGTTTTCTTAAGATTGTTTCATAGTTGTTAATGCGCCGTTTTACCGAAAGGTTATCATTACAGGAGCGCAACAATAATCCGATGGATACATATTTGCAGTTAGAAAAGGCAGCATCAAACCTAAACACGCTAATCCGGTAAATAATTCCCAAAGTGAAACAGAGAAGTAATCAGACGGGGCTGTTTGATCAAAGGACAACGAAGATACAGAATCTTCGTCTTGAAAAGTGACCGATTTTCCGCATGATCGATCTTGATTGTCAGAATATATTGAATTTGGAGGCTGGACTTAAAAAATTAATTTTGCAGCTGCTTACATGGATATTACCAACATTTCAGAAACCGCCAAAAGAACCATTCGGCTTGAAGCCGAATCGGTAGCCGGCCTTACAAATTATATCGACGAAGATTTTTTTAAGGCGGTTAAAGCCGTGTATGAAAGCAAGGGCAGGCTGGTTGTCAGCGGTATCGGCAAAAGCGCCATCATAGCGCAGAAGATCGTAGCCACCCTTAATTCCACGGGTACACCAGGGCTTTACATGCATGCGGCAGACGCCATCCATGGCGACCTCGGCATGGTTCAACAGGATGATGTGGTCATGCTCATCAGCAAAAGCGGTAACAGTGCTGAAATAAAGGTGCTGGTAACACTTATCCGCAATTTCGGCAATACAATTCTTGCGATGGTCGGTAACGTACCCTCTTTTTTGGCCAGCCATGCAGATATCGTCCTAAATACCACCGTTACCATGGAAGCTTGTCCCAACAACCTGGCACCCACCAGCAGCACGACTGCGCAGATGGTAATGGGCGATGCGCTGGCTGTCTGCCTGATGGAGGCACACGGCTTTTCCGGGGATGATTTCGCCAAATTTCACCCGGGTGGTATTCTTGGAAAGAAGTTATACCTCCGTGTACATGATATCTACAAAGAAAATGAAAAGCCGCAGGTATTGCCTAGCCAAACTTTGAAAGAAGTAATAGTGGAGATGACGAAAAAGCGACTGGGTGTAACTGCAGTTACTGATGCAGACAACCAGTTGCTTGGTATCATCACCGACGGCGACCTGCGCCGGATGCTCGAGAAAACGGTGTCGCTGTCCGGCGTTACCGCAAAAGATATCATGACGGCCAACCCGAAAACGATCGACTCCAATGAATTGGCTGTAGAGGCCCTCCGGCAGTTGCGGGATACCGGAATTACCCAGCTGGCGGTTACAAACGGCAAAGAATACCTTGGAATTGTACATTTGCATGATTTATTGAAAGAAGGCCTACTATAATCAATAATTTGGCGTTATCGTATTGTGGCTAAAAAACACATTCATTTTTAATCAAATTCCATGTTACATGGATAAAACCAGGAAGGGATTATGAATAAACATCATTACGTAGTTATTATGGCGGGTGGAATCGGCAGCCGTTTCTGGCCAATGAGCCGTACCGGGTTCCCGAAACAGTTCCTGGACGTGCTGAATACCGGCAAAACGCTGGTTCAATGGACCTTCGACCGTTTTGCCTCATTTATACCGCGTGAAAATATTTACGTGGTTACCTCCCAGGAATACATCCCTATTGTAAAAGACCAGCTCCCCAACATCCCGGTGGAAAACATCCTCGGTGAACCTTCCCGTAAAAATACCGCACCCTGTATCGCGTATATTTCTTTTAAACTGATGCAGAAGGATCCACTGGCCTCCCTCATCGTTGCGCCGGCAGATCATATTATTCTCAATGAAATCGCTTTTAACAAAGTTTGCGTGGAAGCGCTTTCTTTTGTCAATAAATACAGTGCCTTTATCACGCTCGGTATCAAACCAAATCATCCCAATACGGGTTATGGATACATCCAGTTCGAGCAGCATGCGATTACCGACGACGTCTATAAAGTAAAAACGTTTACCGAAAAACCCAACCTGGAACTCGCAAAAACATTTGTTTCCAGCGGTGATTTTTTATGGAATGCCGGCATCTTTGTATGGCAGGTTAAAAATATACTTGCAGCTTTTGAAAAGTACCTGCCCGAGATGTATGAGATCTTTTCGAGTGAAATGCATCATTTTAATACCCCCGACGAGGACAAAGCACTCAATGAAATTTACCCGCTTTGCACAAATATCTCGATCGATTTCGGTATTATGGAAAAGGCAGACAACGTGTACGTTATTCCGTCTTCCTTCGGCTGGAGCGATCTCGGTACCTGGAACAGCGCTTATGATAACCTCGACAAAGATACCGACGGCAATGCCCTGGCAGGTGACAATATCATGACCATCGACGCTACTAACTGTATGGTACATGCGCCTAAAGAAAAACTCCTGCTGCTGCAAGGGCTCGACGGCTATATCGTGGTAGATACGCCCGACGTATTGCTTGTTTGTAAAAAAGAAAAAGAACAGCAGATCAAGGAGTACGTAGCAGAGGTGAAACGCAACAAGGGCGAAAAGTTTCTATGATTCATGATCGCCCGTAAATCAAGGCCGCATGCATTTATTATACAACATTCTTTTCCTCGATATCGAGACGGTACCGCAGTACGCGTCATACGACCAGGTGCCTGAAGCAGCCAGGCCGTTTTGGGAGAAAAAGGCCGGGCAACTCCGCAGGGAAAAGGAGACCGATAACCCGGAAAGCCTGTACTCCCGGGCAGGGATATACGCGGAATTCGGAAAGATTGTCTGCATTTCCTGTGGAGTGATCAGCGGTACCGGCGATGACAAAAAACTGCTCATCAAATCATTTTGCTGTGAAGACGAAGTGGACCTGCTGCGCGATTTTTCCGACATGCTGAAAAAGTGGTACACAAATGGCAAAGTGTTATGCGCACACAACGGCAAGGAATTCGACTTCCCCTACCTCGGTCGCCGGATGATCATCAATAGCCTGCCCGTGCCCGATATGCTGCGCCAGGCCGGTAAACGCCCATGGGAAATTCCGCACCTCGACACGCTGGAACTCTGGAAGTTTGGCGACTATAAAAACTACACGGCCCTGAGCCTGCTTGCATTTACTTTCGGCATCCCGACTCCAAAAGACGATATCGATGGCAGCATGGTATCTCACGTGTACTACGCTGAAAAGGACATGAAACGAATTTCCACCTATTGCCAGAAAGATGTAATCACCGTGGCGCAGGTATACCTGCGCATTGTCGGTGAATCATTGATCAATCCCCAAAATATCGAATACAAATCCTGATTTTTAGAATTTATGGTATATTGTTAGCAGTAAACGAAGCGCAATTGCAGCTGGCAATTTAGCTGGTGCATCGAAAATTCTTTAAAACTGTACTATGCAACGTGTCAATTTCGGCTCAGGTGCAAAATGGGAGGAGATTATCGGCTACAGCCGCGCGGTAAAGATCGGCAACGTCATCGAGGTTTCCGGGACGGTTGCGGCCGATGAAAGCCACGACGTAGTAGGCAAAGACAACCCCTACGAGCAGACAAAATTCATCCTGCAGAAGATAGAAAAAGTGTTGGAACGTGCTGGTGCCACTATGAAAGATGTAATCCGCACGCGGATATTTATCACCGATGTATCCAGTTGGGAAGAGATTGGCAAGGCCCATGGAGAAGTGTTTCACGCCATTAAGCCATGCACAACAATGGTTGTTATCAGCGCGCTGCTCAGCCCGGAATACATCGTTGAAATCGAAGCCACCGCCCTCCTGCAGAACACATAAGCAAGCGTTTATTTATTATGGACATACAATCAAAACTGCCGCAAACGGGAACCAACATCTTTACGGTGATGAGTTCCCTTGCCACTGAGTTGAAGGCAGTGAACCTGGGACAGGGCTTTCCTGACTATCCCATGGATGAAACGCTTATCAACCTGGTGAATGATGCGATGCACGCAGGCTATAACCAATATGTGCACACGAACGGCCTCATGGCCTTGCGTGAAGCAATCGCAGAAAAAGTGGAATCACTCTATGCGGCCAGCGTTGACCCCGATACACAAGTAACCATAACACCCGGAGGGACATATGCCATCTACACCGCACTAACGGCAGTACTTCAGCCCGGCGATGAAGCCATTGTTTTTGAACCGGCCTATGACAGTTATGTTCCAAATATTATTGTCAACGGCGCGGTACCTGTCCTTATTAAATTAAAGTTTCCAAACTATAAAATAGACTGGGAAGAGGTAAAACGAAGGATCAGCCCTAAAACCCGCGTAATCATCGTTAACAGCCCGCATAACCCGACGGGCGCTATTCTCCGGGAGGCGGACATCCACGAACTTCGAAGCATTGTAACGGGTACCAACATCATTATTTTGTCTGATGAGGTTTACGAACACCTGATCTTTGATGGCATCCCCCACCAGTCCATGCTGCGATATCCCGACCTCGCCGAACGCAGTTTTGTTTGCTTTTCATTTGGTAAGGTGTACAATTGCACGGGATGGAAGCTGGGCTATTGCATCGCTTCGCCGGCGTTTATGAAAGAGTTCCGTACCATCCACCAGTATAATTGTTTCAGTTGCCATTCGCCCTCGCAGGTGGCTTTGTCGACTTTTCTAAAGCACAAGGAATCGTATCTCGAACTCGGTTCCTTCATGCAGCGCAAACGCGATTATTTTCAGCAACTCATGTCACAGACGCGTTTTACACCGCTGCCCAGTTATGGCAGTTACTTCCAGGTCTACAAATACGACCGAATCAGCGACGAAGCCGATCGGGATTTCGCCATGCGCATCACGCGCGAGTTCGGCGTAGCCGCTATCCCGGTATCGGCCTTTTACCAAAAGGGGACCGACCACAAAGTGGTTCGATTTTGTTTTTCCAAGAAGGAAGAGACGCTTGCCTTGGCCGTTGAGCGACTCGCGCAGGTATAGGAGGCGGGCTCATCCCGCCATGATCGGCCCCGAGTTGAGTAGCTATGTTGCTGCGTTACTACACAGGTGCCGCCGAGTGTTATGATCGAAACAAATGGTTTCTATTTTTTTTTATTTCTCCGCGGGGTCACCGCTGCAGGTTCTTCAACATACGGAGACGCTGCGCGGGGCCCGACGGTACCTGTGATGCAAGACGGCGTCCAGAACCGTCGCCTTGCTGCAAACTCTACGGCTTAAATTTCGGGGTTACTTCACAGGTGCCGCGCGAGTTTCGCGCGATTTCTCTGTATGTTGAAGAACGTGGGGCAGTGACCCGGCGGGAAGCGTTTGGTGACCTCGGCGGGTAAGCCAAAAGCAACGGAAATAAAGAGTAATCCTATCAATTCTACTAATTCGAGAATCCTGCTTCAGACAAGCTCGCACATCCCAAAGGTAGACCTCATGAGGTGTCGGGAAATCAACCTCTATCGATGACAATTCTGTCAATTATTTAATTATGTAAATTCTGCTTCAGACAACCTCGCACATCCCAAAGGTAGACCTCATGAGGTGTCGGGAAATCAACCTCTATCGATGACAATTCTGTCAATTATTTAATTATGTAAATTCTGCTTCAGACAACCTCGCAC
>JBBSSY010000257.1:0-5531 GCA_038241595.1 Chitinophagales bacterium
CTAAAATTAAATTTCTAACGCCAGCAGCAATAACTCATTTATGAAAACGAACAACAGATTTTTGAATAAAGGCCTGGCCGTCATGTTGGGAAGCGTTGTACTGCTTTCTTCCTGTACCAAGGACTTTGAAGACATCAATACCGATAAAAATACCATTTCAACGATCGGTGCGGCTGAACTACCCTTTTTGTTATCGAAGGCAGAATCGGCAGCTACCACCAACCAGGGCAGTTACCAGGTGGCGCAGAATTTATTTGCCGATCAGTATGCGCAGTATTTCGCGTCGATCGCTACGTACTTTCCGTCTGACCGCCTTGTCATTCGCATGGACTGGGTAGGCGCCGCTTTCAACCCGGTATATACCGAAGTGATGCCGCAGTTGCAGTCGATCCTCGCCGCGAGTGATTCAACCTCCGCAGAATATGCATTGGCAAACATCGTTTGGGTGCTTGCGTTTCACAAGGTAACAGACTATTGGGGCCCGATACCCTACTTTCAGGCAGGCAAACCAGGTACATCCGTACCATACGATGCGCAAGACAAGATCTACGATGATTTCTTCAAGAGACTGACCAGTTCCGTAAATACATTGAAGACCAAAACGGGCCAAAAGCCGTACGGTTCATACGACCTCATTTATGGTGGCGACGTCAATAAATGGATCAAATTTGCAAACACGCTTCGCCTGCGCCTGGCCATGCGGGTTTCTAAAGTGACCCCCGCACGTGCCAAAACGGAGGCTGAAGCGGCCTATGCATCGGGTATATTGACCACCAGCCCGGATGATGACGCGTTGATCGCGAGAAGCGTCAAAGGCGGCGATGGCAATGGCTTGTCGATCATGTCTGACTGGAACGAATTCAGGATGAGTGCGTCGATGGAATCGGTACTGAAAGGATATGCCGATCCACGTCTGGCGGAATATTTTACGCCTGATGGCGCCACTGCAGCCAATCCCAATGGAACCGGTAAGTACGATGGGGTGCGTAACGGATTAACGTCGGCACAGCAAACACTGGATATTAATAAACCCACCGCCAACGCGCATGTGGGTCGCCGTTGGTCGTCTGTTGATTTCGGCGGTAGTGCCAATTACCTGGCTACTCCACAGAATGTAGTCTCCACCGCAGAAGCGTACTTCCTGCGTGCTGAAGGTGCCATGCTGGGCTGGAACATGGGTGGTACGTCGCAGGCGATGTATGAAGCCGGTATTGCCAACTCGATGAAGCAATGGGGCATCACAGATGTCGCTGCAATTGCTGCCTATACTGCGGGAACTACCCTGCCGGTAGCGCCAATGGATTTACTTAGTTCACCCCCAATGACAGATATCCCGGTCAAGTGGAGCATGACGCCGGCTGTACAGGCAGAACAGATCGCTACGCAGAAATGGCTGGCACTGTTCCCGGATGGTATCGAAGCATGGGCTGACTATCGGCGAAGCCGCAAGTTGAAGCTGTACCCGGTTGTCAATTCAGACAACCCGGATATCTCGAACACCACCACGCAATGGGTTCGTCGTATACCGTTCCTGTTGTCTGAAAAGCAGAACAACGCCGCGGCTGTAGCGCAGGCAGTAACCCTGCTCGGCGGCCCGGATAAAGTGACAACACCGCTTTGGTGGGATAAGAATTAGAGAGAGGCGTCAGCAATCAGCTGTCAGAAGAAATACACGCAGGCATCAAACAATTTACGTTTGATGCCTGCTTTCGTTAAAGCCGAACATATCTGTACAATGTGAAGGGTTCATTCAATAACTTTAAACCTTAAACTGTAAACTTGAAACTGTTCCAGCCCATACCCCAAACCTCATACCTCATACCCATCCTCGCTTGCGCATTGAGCGTCCTCGCCAGCTGCAAAGACGACACCAGTCATTTGTTCACCCAACTTGACGAAGACCGCACCGGCGTCAATTTCAGAAACCAGCTGTTCGAAACCGAGCAGTTCAACGTACTCAACTACAGCTATTTCTACAACGGTGGCGGCGTGGCGATCGGGGATATCAACGGCGACGGGCTGCAGGACCTGCTCTTTACCGGCAACATGGTTCGCAACCGCCTCTACCTCAACAAAGGCGATTTTAAATTTGAAGACATCACCGACAAAAGCGGCGTGGCTGAACAACAGGGCTGGTGCACCGGCGCCACCATCGTGGACATTAACGGCGATGGTAAACCGGATATTTATATCTGCCGTTCGGCAGACATCAATCCGGCACGACGGAAGAACCTGCTCTTCATCAACAATGGTAACCTCACCTTTACCGAAAAAGCAACCGAGTACGGCCTTGATGACCAGGGGTATTCCACACAGGCGTCTTTTTTTGATTATGACAAAGATGGTGACCTCGACATGTTCCTCATCAACCACTCCCTCCAGAAATATACCACCGGTGGCCAGGAACACCCGGAATTGCGCACCGTTACCAACCCCGACTTCGCCAACAAATTATATCGCAACGACAACAATCATTTTAGCAATATCAGCGATTCCGCGGGCATTACCTCCAACGTCTTGACTTTCGGTCTCGGCCTCGCCATCTCAGACCTCAACAACGACGGCTGGCCCGACGTCTATGTATCCAATGACTTCAACGAACCGGATTACCTTTTCATCAACAACAAAAACGGCACGTTTACCGAAAGGTTGAAAGACTGCATGGACCAGGTATCGCTCTATTCGATGGGATCCGACGTGGCGGATTACAACAACGACGGGCTGCCCGACCTGGTGACGCTGGATATGCTGCCAGAAGAGAACATCACGCAGAAAATGCACAGCGGCGCCGAGAACTTCGACAAGTTCCAGATGCTTTTTAAGAAAAATTTTTACTACCAGTACAGCCGCAATATGTTACACAGAAACAACGGCGACGGCACCTTCTCCGAGATCGGCCAGCTGGCTGGCATCTCGAACACCGACTGGAGCTGGAGCGCGCTGCTGTCTGACTTTGACAACGATGGCAACAAGGACCTATTCGTTTCAAACGGGTATGTGAAAGATTACACGGACATGGATTTTGTAAAATATACCGTTGACCGCGTCGTGCGGACCCGTGAAGGAGGCAGTACCGAATCCATGAAAGACTTCCTTACCTCGATGCCCTCCATTGAGATGTCGGATTATATTTTCCAGAACCAGGGCGATGGCCGCTTCGTGAAAAAAACGGCTGAGTGGGGGCTCAGCCGGAAGGGCGTTTCGGCAGGTGCCGCCTATGCCGATCTGGATAACGACGGCGACATGGACCTGGTGATCAACAACACCAATAATTTTGCCGGCATGCTCAAAAATAACAACGAACTGAAACCGGGTAATCATTTCCTGCGGCTGCAGCTGCAGGGTGATGCAAAAAATGCGAATGGCATCGGGACGAAGGTCACGCTGTATTGTAAAAAGCGCACATTATTCCAGGAACAGATGCCGGTGCGCGGTTTCCAGTCTTCGGTAGATCCCGTGCTCAGTTTCGGGTTAGGCGAAGAGACCATCATCGATTCGGTGGTGGTTCGCTGGCCCGATGACAAAATGCAGGTTGTCAAAAACGTAAAGAGCAATCAAACGCTGATGGTTAAACGCAGCGACGCCATGCTGTCAGCCCCGTCACTTCCCGAGACAAAAAAATATTTCGATACCGCAACCGCGCTGGGATTTACACACCGCGAAAACGACTACAACGATTTTAACCGGCAGGCATTATTGCCCAACTACCTGTCCCGCCAGGGACCTTCCATGGCAAAAGCCGACATCAACCGCGACGGAAAAGAGGACCTCTTTATCAGCGCCGCCAAAGGACAACCTTCCGTGATATATATTCAAACAACAGGCGGACAGTTCAGGGCCACCAGCCAACCGGCACTGGCAAAAGATTCGGCCAGCGAGGACGTAGCCGCCGCTTTTTTTGACGCTGACGGCGACGGTGACATGGACCTGTATGTCGGCAGCGGCGGCTATGAATTTGCAGCCGCCGACCCTGCTCTGCAGGATCGCTTATACCTCAACGATGGGGCCGGCAAGTTTACCAAAAAAACGGATGCCCTGCCGGCTTTTCTCTCGGCAACAGGTTGCGTGAAAGCCGCCGACCTCGACGGCGACGGCGACCAGGACCTTTTTGTCGGTGGCCGGCTGGTGCCCGGCAATTACCCGTCGACCCCCGACAGCAGGATCCTGCTCAACGATGGCCACGGTATTTTTTCAGATGCCACCGTGGCGCTGGCACCAGCCATACACCAGGTAGGTATGGTAACGGACGCTGTATGGATCGACCTGAATAAAGACAAACAGCCCGACCTGGTCGTCGTGGGGGAATGGATGCCAATCAAAATTTTCATCAACAGCAAGGGCAAGTTGCAGGATGCTTCCGCGACATACATCCATTTTGCCTCCGGCGGCTGGTGGAACCGCATCCTGGCAGACGATTTTGACGGCGATGGAGACACCGACCTCGTCGTGGGCAACCTGGGCTGGAACGCACAATTTCACGCCACGGAAAAGGAACCTATCAGTATCTATTACAACGATTTTGATGGCAACGGCTCCCTCGACCCGGTATTTTGTTATTACATCAACGGGGTGTCGTACCCCGCAGCGTCCCGCGACGACCTGATGGACCAGCTGCCAGGCTTCAAGAAAAAATTCCTCGAATACAAAAAATATGCAACTGCAACGATCAACGACGTGTTTACCCCGGAACAATTAAAAGGCGCAGGCTTGCTGGAAGCACAGACGCTGTCGACGGTCTACCTCCAAAACGATGGCGCCAAAGGTTTCACAAACCGGGAACTGCCGATGGAAGCACAGTATGCACCCGTTTACGGACTTGCATCGCTTGATGTAAATGGCGATGGCAAAAAAGACCTGGTGTTAGCGGGCAACAACTCCTGGACAAGGATCAAATTCGGTCGCTACGATGCCAACCACGGCATGCTGATGCTGGGAGACGGCACCGGCAAATTTTCTTATTCGCCGCAGTGGAAAAGCGGTTTAAATATGCGCAACGACGTCAGGTCGTTGACCGTGATTGATCATACATTGATATTTGGCGTGAATAACGGACCGGCGAAGCTTGTGAAACCAGAATCTCAACTGCCTTAGTGAAGTATATTTTCCGCGGTGTTCCAGGCAAACTCATGAATATCGCGCCACTTTATATAATATTGTGGAATCTTAAAAAGCTGATAACTGACGGCTGATGGCTCATTAACAGCTGCCCCCTCAAATAAAACGACATGAACAAAGAAAGCATAATTGGATGGATCGGAACGGGACTGATGGGCAAGCCCATGGTCAAACACCTGCTGACTGCGGGTTATAAAGTAAATGTCTATAATCGCACCAAAGAGAAAGCGGCCGAACTGATCGACATGGGTTGCGCCTGGTTCGACACGCCCGCGGAGCTAACCGCCCATTCAGACGTGGTAGTAACAATCATCGGTTCGCCGAAAGATGTGGAGGAATGTTAATTCGGAGCAGAAGGCATTTTCAATACATTGAAACCGGGCAGCATACTCATCGACATGAAGACCACCAATCCA
>JBBSSY010000258.1:0-5523 GCA_038241595.1 Chitinophagales bacterium
ATGGTGTCTTCAGTTTCTTTAAAATGCTTTTTACATCCATGCCATCATACCCTGTCGGGCGGATCAATGCAGCGGCATGAATGAAGCCAGACAGTTCGTCAAACACATAGATCATTTTGTCCATGCTGTTTACTGGTTCTACACCAAAATAGCGTGGGCCGTGCGAGGCGATGCAATGAATGATATCCGGGTCGATGTTCATGGATTCCAGCTTTTCAATGATGATGCGGCAGTGGCCCTCGGGGTATTTCTCCCAATCCGCGTCGTGCAGAAGGCCGGCCAGCTCCCATTTCGTGGCGGTTTGGTCGTCGGCGTGTTCTTTTTCCAATGCCCAGGCCTTCATCACGCCGGCTACCTGGCGCATGTGCAGACGAAGCCGTTCATTTTGCACCCAATCATTCATGAGGGTATTGGCATCGTCCAGCGACATCAGGTTGCCAGGATTGGCGGGATTTCCGAATTGTGATCGACCGAGGAGTAAAGACATGAAGAAGGTTTAAGGTTTAAGGTTTAAAGTTTAAAGTTGAAAAAAGCTGACAGCTGATGGCTGACAGCTGACAGCCTTCTTCCCATTTCAAAATCATGCTAAAATTATTATTGTAAATCAATCAGTTACAAAGGTACATTAAAAAATAAGACACGTAATCGTTGTTTTTTATCCTTTTCTTTTCCTACTTTTGCGCCCTTGTATTTCAATTTGCCGGTCGGGATAGCGACGGCTACATTTAAAATTAAAAATAATGAGTAAACTTCATTTCACCACCAAACATGCGAATGAGGCTACCGTGCAACGCAACTGGCATGTTGTGGACGGTACTAATCAAACCGTAGGTCGCATGTGCGCTAAAATCGCTGCCGTTCTTCGTGGTAAGACCAAGGCCTATTACACCCCACACGTAGATTGTGGCGATTACGTAATAGTGATCAATGCAGACAAAATCGTGTTCACCGGCAACAAGCTGGATGACAAAATGTACCTTACCTACTCCGGTCACCCGGGTGGTCAAAAGTCCGAATCTGCACGAAACCTGCTCAAACGCAGGCCTGATGCCTTGATCGAAAGAGCCATCAAAGGCATGCTGCCTAAAAACCGATTGGGCCGCAAGATGTTCAAAAAATTATTTGTGTACGCGGGCAATGAACACCAGCATGGTGCGCAGAAACCCCAACCACTTACTTTCTAAATTTTCCCCGGTATTTACCGGTTCAAAAAACTCATAAATGGAAAAGCAAAAAAACGCGGTTGGTCGTCGGAAAGAAGCTGTGACAAGGGTCTTCCTCAGCAAGGGTGAAGGGAATATCATAGTGAACGATAAAGATTATAGAGTATATTTTCCACTGGTTTATCTTCAGAACCAGGTGGAACTCCCTTTCAAAACCATTGAAGCAGCTGACAAGTTTGATGTAAAGATCAATGCAACCGGTGGTGGCGTTAAAGGACAGGCGGAAGCGGCCAAACTGGGTATTGCCCGGGCGCTGCTCCTCGTGAATCCTGAATGGCGGCCTGTTTTAAAGGCGGCTGGCCTGTTAACCCGTGACGGACGTTCGGTGGAAAGAAAGAAACCAGGTAAGAAAAAAGCAAGAAAAAGCTTCCAGTTCTCCAAACGTTAATTGGTATTTGCCAGGATCTTTGGTCTGGCCGGAATTAATATTTTTTTTAAACGCTATATGCAAAAGCTCATCGCCAAACGCTGATAGCTAAACGCTGACATTCAAATGGAACAAAATACTTCATTACAGCAACAGTTGTTGGAAGCAGGGGTACACTTCGGCCACTTAAAGAAAAAGTGGAATCCAAAAATGCTTCCATACATTTTTGCTGAGAAAAAAGGCATCCACATCATTGATCTGAACAAAACCACCGAAGCCCTGCAGGAAGCTGCAGCCGCGCTGAAGCAGATCGCTAAAAGTGGCAAAAAGATCATGTTCGTGGCAACAAAAAAACAGTCAAAAGAAATCGTTACGGAATGTGCACAGCGCGTGAACATGCCGTATGTAACGGAACGCTGGCTGGGTGGCATGCTGACAAATTTCAATACCGTTCGGAAAAGTGTCAAGAAGATGCAGAGCATCGAAAAGATGCTGGGCGACGGATCTTTCGATAATGTTACCAAGAAAGAACGATTAACGCTTAGCCGCGACCGTGAAAAGATGGAGAAGGTTTTGGGCGGTATCGCCCAGCTTGGACGTGTTCCGGCTGCTTTATTCATCGTTGACATCGGGCACGAGCACATCGCTTTGTCTGAAGCAAAACGCCTCGGCATCGGTACCTTCGGCATGGTGGATACCAATTGCGACCCGAACAAGGTTGACTTTGCGATCCCATCCAACGACGATGCGACCAAGTCTATCGCCATCGTTACAAATTACATCACCGCAGCCATCGCCGAAGGCCTGGCTGAAAGACAACTTAACAAGGAAGAAGATGTTGAGGAAGTAGGTGATGAGAACGAAAAGAAAGCGGCGCGTTTGCAGGCTGAGGCAGAAGCTGAAGCAGCACGTGCACGTGGTGGACGTGGCAGGGGACCAGGCGGTCCTGGTGGTGCCGGCGGCCCTGGTGGTGCCGGTGGTGCACCGAGACGCCGTTCTTCCGGCCCTGGTGGCGGAGGCGGTGGAGCACGTCGCCCGGGTGGTGGACGATAGTAGACAAAAAAATGAACCGATTTACAGGAAACGTTTTCCTGTAATGAATAAATAATAAAAATGGAGACGAGTATGTCTGTAAATATTACTGCTGCCGAAATAAATAAATTGCGCCAGCAAACGGGCGCCGGCATGATGGATTGCCGCAAAGCACTGGTTGAAAGCAATGGCGATTTTGAAGCCGCCATTGATTACCTGCGCAAAAAAGGCCAGAAAGTGGCCGCATTGCGCGGTGACCGCGAAGCGAAAGAAGGAGTGATCATCGCGAAAACAACCCCGGACAATAAGAAGGGGTTTATCATTAACCTGGCTTGTGAAACCGATTTCGTGAGCAAAAATGCCGAATTCGTGCAGTTTGCCCAGTCGATCATCGATGCGGCAGTAGCCAACGATGTAAATTCCCTGGAAGAACTGAACGCCCTCAAGCTTGATGGTGCTACGGTTGCCGATAAGGTAAACGACCAGGTGGCGAAAATTGGTGAAAAGATCAGCGTAAGCCGTTTTGAAAAAGTAATCGCAGAAGGCGTTGCTGCCTACATCCATGGTTCAAACAGGATGGGTGTACTGGTAGCACTTAACAAGATGTCCGATGCAGACCTGGAAGCCGGTAGAAACGTTGCGATGCAGATTGCTGCGATGAACCCGGTTGCCGTAGATTCCAGCAGTGTTCCTGCTGAAACGGTTGAGCGCGAAAGAGCCATTGTTACTGAACAGATCTCTGCCGATCCAAAGATGGCCGGAAAGCCAGCTGAAATGATCGCAAAGATTGCTGATGGCAAACTGAACGCTTTCTTTAAAGAACAAACGCTAATGGCACAGGCTTTTGTAAAAGACGGCAGCAAAAGTGTTGGTGACTACCTGAAAAGTGTTGACAAAGATTTGCAGGTGCTCGAATTTAAACGGGTGGCCCTCGGATAAAGAATTGAAAATAAAAAAAGGAGCGTATGTCGCTCCTTTTTTTTGTGCCCGATTTTATACAGGAAAACATTTAACCGGAACAGAAGTGGCGCGGACCCGATTCCGCCATAAAAATTAAAACTATCTTCGCAAACGTTATCAATAAATTGTTATCCGCACATGGTACCCAAGTACAAACGCATACTACTTAAACTGTCAGGCGAGTCTTTAATGGGTGATAAAAACTTTGGGCTTGACCCAGCGGTCATCTCGAGGTACGCAAAAGAAATAAAAACCGTCATCGAGGCGGGGGTGGAAGTTGCCATAGTTATCGGCGGGGGAAATATCTACCGGGGCATGAATGAAGCGGAAACAGGCATCGAACGTGCGCATGGGGATTACATGGGCATGCTGGCCACCGTGATCAACGGCATGGCGGTACAGGCGGGGCTTGAAAAGGCCGGGATTTACACGCGGTTGCAGAGTGCGATCAAAATGGAACAAATCGCTGAGCCCTATATTCGCCGCCGGGCGATGAGGCACCTTGAAAAGGGCCGCGTGGTAATTTTTGGTGCCGGCACCGGCAACCCGTATTTCACTACCGATACCGCTGGTTCGCTGCGTGCCATCGAAATAAAAGCCGAAGTGATTTTAAAAGGAACCCGCGTGGATGGTATCTATACCGCCGATCCTGAAAAAGATCCTACCGCGACCAAATTCGAACAAATTTCCTTCGCTGAATGCATCTCCAATAACCTCAAAGTAATGGATATGACCGCCTTTACCCTTTGCATGGAAAATAAACTGCCGATCATCGTATTTGATATGAATAAGGCAGGTAACCTGCTGCGGGTGGTAATGGGGGAAAATGTAGGCACGCTTGTCACCAACGAACCGGTGCCAATCGGCAAGTTTATCGAAGCAAAAACTTTTTAATACAGCCGGGTAGCTGCCGGTGTCTATTGCTGGCCATTAACCAGGCCACCACCGTCTTCAAATTGAAATTGCACTATATGTCATCAATTGCCGATCTAAGGAAGGATTACCAGCTGCAATCCCTTGCCGAGACAGATGTTGCGGAAGACCCTATCCAGCAATTCCAGAAATGGTGGCACGAGGCCGTGATGGCAAAGATTGATGAAGTGAATGCCATGACGTTGGCGACGGCGTCTGCCGACGGTCTCCCCGCTGCGCGGATTGTATTGCTGAAGGAATTGTCGCACCTTGGCTTTACGTTCTTTACCAATTACAACAGTTTTAAAGGCAGCCAGCTTGCCGAAAATCCACGGGCCTGCCTGGTATTTTTTTGGAAAGAACTGGAACGACAGGTGCGGGTGACGGGGCTAGTCGAACGATTAAGCGGGCCGGAAAGCGATGCCTATTTTCAGTCGCGTCCGGAAGGGAGCCGCATCGGCGCCTGGGCATCTCCACAAAGCCAGGTGATCGACAGCCGGGCATGGCTTGAAACGCAACAGCACAATTTTGAGCATCAATTTGCAGGTGGCTTCATTGAACGACCGGCCCATTGGGGCGGCTACCTCGTTAAACCGGTGACGGTCGAGTTCTGGCAGGGCCGCTCAAGTCGTTTACACGACCGGATTCAATACACGCTGGGGGAAAGAGGGCGTTGGCAGATTGAGCGGTTGGCACCATAGTGGTGCCGTTTTGCTGGATATGGGGTATGAGCTGTCAGCAGTCAGTAGTCAATAATCAGTAGTCACTCGCTTTTCCTAAGAAAATTTTCAATATTCAACGCTCTATTTTCAATGCTCAATAATGGAAATTTAGCCTGACCGATCGTTCTTTATTGAATATCGAGCGTTGATTGTTGATTATTGAAAATTTTTTGAGACGTCTTAACCCAATGACATTGAATCAGCTATCAACAATCAGAACAATACCTTGGGGGCATAAAAAATCAGGCTTCGCTTCCCGCAGGAAATAGAGCCTGATCTGGTAAATGATCGAACGTACTTATAGCTG
>JBBSSY010000259.1:0-5507 GCA_038241595.1 Chitinophagales bacterium
AGAAAGGCAGGGTATGTCTTCCTGACGGACTGTTATCTGGACGCTCGAAAATTAATTTAAGGAACCGCCGTATACCGAACGGTACGTACGGTGGTGTGAGAGGACAGGTAGAGAATTAATCTCTACCTTCCTACTCTATTGCGGGGAGCCGGACAAGGTATTTTGCAAGATGTCATAGTCCTGCGACCGTTTTACCGCTAAATCTGAGATTTTCAACATCGCAGGGTGTATAAGTTTTATACAACAAATGCAGTTGACTTGGCAGCCGCAATCTGTTTATCTTTGCCATTCTTTACTCAACCATCAAACATTTGGAAAAATCAAACTTCGTAGATCAGATCAGGGTATTTTGTAAGAGCGGACATGGCGGCGCCGGGATAAAGCATTTTATGCAAACCAAGTTCAATGCCTATGCTGGCCCCGATGGTGGAGACGGAGGAAGGGGCGGCCATATCATTCTCAAAGGCAATAAACAGTTGTGGACATTGCTGCACCTGCGGTATTATAAAAATGTGCATGCAGAAAACGGCATGCCGGGAAGAGGCAATAACAGCAGCGGAAAAGGCGGAAAAGATTTTATTATTGAAGTACCCCTCGGAACGATTGCGCGGGATGAAATCACCGGCAAAGTGGAAGCCGAAATACTGGATGACGGCCAGGAAATTATCCTGATGAAAGGTGGACGGGGCGGTCTTGGCAATACGCAATTTGCAACCCCGACGAACCAGGCGCCGGAACATTCGCAACCCGGCGAGCCGGGCGACGAAGGTTGGAAGATCCTGGAACTGAAAGTACTCGCAGACGTCGGCCTGGTGGGCTTCCCCAACGCCGGCAAATCTACCCTGTTGTCAGTGATCACTGCCGCAACGCCGAAGATTGCGGACTATGCCTTTACCACACTTACCCCGCAGTTAGGAATCGTGGAATACCGCGACAACCAGTCTTTTTGTATCGCCGATCTCCCCGGTATCATTGAAGGCGCTGCCGAAGGCAAAGGGCTGGGGCACCGGTTCCTTCGCCATATTGAACGCAACTCGATCCTGTTGTTTTTGATCCCGGCAGACAGCAGCGACCATAAAAATGATTTTGACGTACTTGTCAATGAATTGAATGAATACAACCCGGATCTGCTTCAAAAAGACTTCATCATTGCGATCAGCAAATCCGATATGCTCGATGAGGAGTTAAAAGCGGCGATCGTCCGCGAGCTACCCAAGGATGTTCCTCATATATTTATATCATCCCTGACGAACAACGGACTTGTTGAACTAAAAGACCTGTTATGGAAAACCCTCGCAGAAAACCAACAGTAATCTTTCTCATCGATCATGGCCCGGCGAAAAAAAAATAAGGCAACCGCGAGATCATTGTATTCCCTGCTTGGGCTTGCAATTATAATAGCGGCGGCCTGGTGGTTCTGGAACCTGGAACGGCCGCATTTTGTACAATACCCGGAGTTTGGCATTTCTCTTCCTTCCAATTACCATATCCATGGCATCGACGTGAGCCGGTACCAGCATTACATAGACTGGGAGGAGGTTAAGGCGATGCAAATCAGGAATGTGCAAATTGATTTTGCCTTTATAAAAGCCACGGAAGGCCTGGGAAGCATGGACCGTTATTTTACACGCAACTGGGAAAAAGCGCAGTCTGCGGAACTTGTCCGTGGGGCGTATCATTTTTTTCTTGCCACTAAAAGCGGCAAATTGCAAGCAGAAAATTTTATCAACGTGGTTGAACTGCAAAGGGGCGATTTGCCACCGGTGCTGGACGTTGAGCAGACGTATGGGGTGTCTGCAGAAAAGCTAAAAAAAAATCTGCGTGAGTTCCTCGAAACGGTCGAAGCTTACTATGGCGTGCAGCCGATCATTTATACCAACGTAGATTTTTATAACCACTACCTATCTGGTGAATTTGATAAATATCCCCTGTGGGTGGCGCATTACCTGCAAAAAGACCGCCCACGAATTACCAGGCAATGGACCTTCTGGCAGCACAGTGAGCAGGGGCGTGTAAATGGTATCTTGAACAAGGTTGACTTCAACGTGTTCAATGGGGATTCAACTGATTTCAACAGGATATTGGTAGAGTAAACCAACAAGTAACTATAAACGATGGAAAGGGATGTCACCAGGTTTTTAAAACAGATCGTACAAACAATCACGGCCGGTCTTATATGGTTGTTTATAAATATGTCCGCAGGCATCTATGGTGGCTGGATGTTTTACAATGGCCTGCCGGGCATCGGTAATATTATTTTTTATGGTTGGCTGATCATCAGCTTCGGCGTATTGCTTCGGTATATTTACAAAACCTGGAAGGACGATTTTACCGCGGGGCACCGGGAATATTAATTCAGTAGTTATCGCTTAACTGCTGTAGTCATTAATAATCAGCCACTCGCCACCGTTACAGTTTGCCAGGTTACAGAGCATTTATAAAATTAACCCTCAATTTATAAAATCAATCGTTCCGCAGGTATATTGTAAGTTTACGATGAAAATATTCCTGGAATAAGATGTCGTTTAAAGAGACCATACGATCTGATCCGAAATGGAAGAAAAGAATTATCGGGCTGATGACTGCCGGGAACGGCATCCGGCCAAGATGGTGGATCCGCCACCTGGTAAATCCATTCTTTCATAAAAAAGGGGCAGGGTCACGTATTTTTAGCAGGAGCCGCATGGACCTTGTACCGTACAACCAATTTGAACTGGGAAAGGGATCGACCGTTGAAGATTTTACTTTTGTAAATAACGGTATGGGACAAGTGATCATTGGCGATCATGTTTTCATCGGCGCTTCAAATGTCATCATCGGCCCGGTTGTTTTACATGATCACATCATGACGGCCCAGCATGTAGTCATTTCGGGCATGAATCATGGCTTCAGCGAAGTAGACATCGCCTTTCGCTATCAACCCTCAAGCGTAAACGAAATCGAGATCGGCGAAGGTTCGTGGATTGGTGCCAACGCTGTAATAACCGCAGGTACCAAAATCGGCAAATACTGTGTGATCGCAGCAGGTAGCGTGGTAACCAGGAGCGTCCCCGCCTATACGATGGTTGCCGGCAACCCCGCGCTGGTCATCAAACAGTATAATCACCTGACGAAAGCGTGGGAAAAAGTTGAATAGGGGTCAGTAGTCAGTAGTCAGCATTCAGTAGTCAGCAATCAGCAAACATTAGTCAGGCGTCTTAAGAAAAATATTCAACAATCAATTTTCAATGCTCAATTTTCAATAAAGAATAAGCAGTCAGGGCTATTCTTTGTTGAGCATTGAGTATTGAGCGTTGAATATTGATTATTTTCTTCCCTAACGACATTGAATCATTGGTCCGCAAATCAGAAAATTATGGCCTGCTCTGGAGGTTGCTTTGCGCGAAATAATTTACAAGGATTGCGGCGCAGGCATTGGCCAGCAGGAACTTTTCTGCTTCTGTTACGTGACCAAGGGTAACAGACCCCTTATTGACCAGGGAAATTTCAGCCACCAGCTGGTTTGCACGATTCTTAAATTCATAGCCGGAGAGTTTCCAGGGATTGCCGGATTCCTTAGTCTTAGCATAGCGAATGACAGGAAGAATCGAGTAATAGTTATCCGCATCACGTAGCAGGTAACCGGCTATGCGTTTATTTTTATTCAGCACCAGGTTTGAAGCGATCATCATTTTCCAGCAATGCTCTTCTCCGCCTTTAATAATTTCCACGCCGAAGATTTCACCCTTGTAGGGGTCATTTACAACCGGTTTCATCAGATCATAAAAAACGGGCCGTTTACGGGAACTTGCAAAACGGCGAAATGGAACACCGTTAACACAATATACTTCCGCAGTAGTACCCCAGTTACCTGCCATTTTAAAAGATATTTCCCGGAGACCCATGCCAACCGAACGTACGGGAATGATTTCCCATTGGTGTTTGGTACGATGCGGGTTAAACTGGATAGTAGAACTGTGATACGGCCCGAACCCTACCGTACGGGATTGTACAAATCCCTGTTTTCCTTTTACCTGGTATAACTCTTTAAGTTCATTCCAGCCCGTAGCTGTGTCGTGGTTAGTGGTCGCGCAACTTGCCAGTGTAGATACGAGAACAAATATCATCGCAAACAACAGCCGGCCGTTACTTTTTGTAGGCATAAAAGAAGCTATTTAATTGTCTGGTGTCGATCCTGATAGATCCGCCTCGATTGTGGTCTTAATGTACTGACGATGGTGGGTTACTTTTATTGTAAGCGCTTTATCGAAAAACCTTCGTGGAATAAAATTAGGGTGCAGAAGACGAGAAAAATAGTTTAAGGTTTACAGTGTAAGTGTTTAAGGTTTAAAGTTGTGTAATCCAACTGACAAACTAACCTTAAACTTTAAACTTAAACTTTAAACTATTCAGTCATTCCAGGATGCGCAATTTCGCATAGTTCAGCATGATCTTTTTTTCGCCGTTGTGGTCGAATTTTACGGTAGCAACAGGGTTGTGGCTGGCCCCTTCCATTTTTAAGACCTCGCCAAAACCAAATTTCTGGTGTTCTACTTTTTGTCCCGCTTGCAGGTTGCTGGTATCGCTGGCCATAAAATCGGGGCTTGGAACGTGTTCGACGATCTTGATCGCAGGTTTGGGTATAATATTCGATGGCTTATTGTCGGTGCGGGCGGGAGGAGGTCCATACCTTTTTTCCGCCTGTGAGCTTTCAAATCCTTTCCCCGACGAGCCGCCGCGCATGCGGTCGAACGCACTGCTTTCACTCCAGCCGCCGCCGTTGTTGCGCATGCCCCCGCCGGCAAAGCTGCGGTCAAGGTATTTCTCGGGCAGTTCGTTCAGGAAGCGACTCGGTTCATTTTGTTGCAGGTTGCCAAAACGGTACCGGGCGTTTGAGTAAGTAAGCCAGAGTTTTTCTTTGGCGCGTGTAATGGCAACATAAAACAACCGACGTTCTTCTTCCAGCTCTTCACGGGTGTTGATGGACATGGCACTGGGAAACAACGTCTCTTCCAGTCCACCCACGAACACCACCGGGAATTCCAATCCTTTTGCTGCATGTATGGTCATCAATTTGACGACGTCCGGGTCGCTGTCTTTTTTATCCTGGTCGGTGAGCAGGGAGATGTTCTGCAGGTACCCGCCGAGGCCTTTATCACCCACTTCACCATCTTCGTTCGAGGGAGTCTCGGTAAATTCTTTGATCGAGTTCAGCAACTCCTGCACGTTTTCGTATTTCGCGAGTCCTTCAGTGGTTTTATCATTGAATAGTTCTTTGATAAAAAAGGTGCTTTTGCCAATGAGCACCGCCACATCGTAGGCATTTTTCTTCTGCAGTTCACTCTGGAACATGCGTATCATCAAAACGAAATTCTCAATCGATTCGAGTGTGCCGCCTTTGTACCCGAACTGGCTTGCCTGTTCCAGGACCTGGAACATCGAAATATTTTGTTCGTTGGCGTTCAGCACCGCACGGTCGACAGATGTTTTACCAATGCCACGGGCCGGCAAATTGATGATTCGTTTCA
>JBBSSY010000260.1:0-5506 GCA_038241595.1 Chitinophagales bacterium
ACCTGAACTCGATCACAGCTGCAGAATCGGCGGCGCGCATGCGCGCAAATAACCCGAGATTCATCCTGCGCAATTACCTCCTTCACCAGGCGATCGAAGGATTGGAAAACGGCGACGACACCTTGTTTGTCACGCTCCAACAGGCAATCCGGGAGCCATATGGCCACGGGTTTGACCAGTTTTTCGCCCGCCGCCCGCAATGGGCCTCGCAAAAAGCCGGTTGTTCCATGTTATCGTGCAGTTCGTAACCGCGACAACCTGGAGCAGTTTGCAAACCGGTGAACGATTTCTTAATCAATGTGTTCCGGGTTGAGCATTTACTTTTTTCACATTACTTAATCTTGTACTTTTAAGGTTTCAGTCAGGGACCGTACATGCTAACCGACCTCTGACTACTTCAAATCATTCATCGCCTACGTACAATGGAAAAAACTCTTGCTGTATCACGCTGGTACCGGTTGATCCCGGTTGCCTTTATTACTTATAGCCTGGCTTACCTCGATCGGGCGAATTTCAGTTTCGCCGCCGCCAGCGGAATGGCCGTCGATCTCAATATCACGGCAGCCATGTCGTCCCTGCTTGGTTCGTTATTTTTCCTTGGTTATTTCTTTTTCCAGATACCCGGCGCTATATATGCCGCCAACCGAAGTGCAAAAAGACTGATTTTCTGGTCACTCATCCTCTGGGGCGGATTGGCCATGTTAACCGGCATGGTCAGCAACGTCTATTACCTTATCGTGATCCGCTTTATGCTGGGTGTGGTGGAAAGCGCGGTGATGCCGTCAATGCTCGTTTTCCTGAGCCGATGGTTTACAAAAGCCGAACGTTCCCGCGCGAATACTTTCCTGATCCTGGGCAACCCGGCAACGATTCTTTGGATGTCGATCCTATCCGGTTACCTGGTAAAATCAGTGGGCTGGCGGTGGATGTTTATTATAGAAGGAGCACCCGCGATTATCTGGGCTTTTTTCTGGTGGAAACTGGTAAATGACCACCCGCGGGATGCCACCTGGTTGTCAACGGGAGAAAAATCTGACCTCGAAGAACAACTGCAAAAAGAACAGCAGGGCATCAAGCCGGTAAAAAATTATGCGGAGGCTTTTAAATCACGTATCGTTATTTTACTTAGCCTGCAATATGCTCTCTGGAGCATCGGTGTATACGGTTTCGTAATGTGGTTACCGACGATCATCAATGCGTCGCCCAATATGGACATGGTGAAAACTGGCTGGCTGTCAGCCGTACCGTATGTGCTGGCAATCATTGGCATGTTAACGGCCTCCTATTATTCAGACAAAACCCTCAACCGTAAAATATTCGTCTGGCCCTTCCTGCTTATAGGTGCGGTGGCATTTTATGCATCTTACTTGATAGGCCCAAATCATTTTTGGTTGTCGTTTGTATTGCTCATTATTGCCGGTGGCGCGATGTACGCACCTTACGGCCCGTTCTTCGCCATCATCCCGGAGATCCTGCCAAGCAATGTGGCTGGTGGGGCCATGGCACTCATCAACAGCCTGGGCGCGCTCGGATCTTTTGCTGGTGCTTATCTTGTCGGTTACCTCAACAGCAGCACAGGTGGCTTTGGTGCCTCATACATCTTCATGTCCGGCTCCCTGCTTCTCTCCGCCATCATCACCATGATTGCGGTAAAAGACAATGGCGCCCAACGTAAACAGCCCACCGCCGATAACTTTTTGGCCATGCAGAAACAGCCTGGCTAGGGTTAATAAAAACATCTAAAAAAAATGAACCATCGGCAGTGATTAACGGCGCAGTTTTTCTGCGTTAGAGCCGATGGAATAATAACCCTTGGTGATCACTGGCCGCGCCGAACGCAATGGTATCCTGGGTACAGATGCTGCCGGTGTATTCTGGGTAATTATGGTATGGTATCCTTTGCCAACCTGTTCAAACCGGTGTTTCGCCGGCAGGGTTACGGTAATAGCTGGCGGCAATTGCAGCCTTGATTCATGGTTGCCAAAAGAATAATTGCCTTTGTTGATCCAAGACCTGTCGGGCGTGTGCGTGGTGCTGTAGTGCGGTTGTTTCGGCTGGGCATAGAAACATATGATCTGTGTAATACATTTTGTAAATTTTAATTGTATTGAACGCTAACTCCAGGGCCATCGCCGTGTAAGGCCGCGACACTTTCGGGTATCATAAAGAGTAAAGGTTTATCCTTCATTCGTTCGGCGGCGTCTGGTCCCTATTTGCGTGATTTGCCCGCATATTTGCACTATTTTAGTGGTGTCGAACGGTTATATTCAAGTAACATTGTAACTTGTTCGTCGGTTGCCCACGTAACCTGTTTAACCTACACTTGTCGAATAATTAATCACTCCATATGAAGCGACGTTTTCCCTATTTTAAAGTAGTTGCCGCATTGTCGATGCTGACCGTGCTGGGTTTATCATTCTATACGTTTACAAAACCGGTAAGAGGCCCCGGACCCGGTAATCCGAAAGTCGACAAACTGAAGATTTTGTCTGGTTTCACGGCGGAACATATTTACAGTCCGGGTGATAATAAACAGGGGTCCTGGGTGTCGATGACCTTTGACAACAAGGGCCGCCTGATCGCATCCGACCAGTGGGGGTTTATTTACCGGCTTACCATCCCGCCGGTTGGCGCTGCTTCACTCGCGCCGAAAGTAGAGAAACTGATCATTGGACCCGTTGCCAACAATGATTCCGCACAGTCGAAAATCGGTATGGGTTACGCGCAGGGTATGCTGTATGCATTCAACAGCCTGTATGTGATGGTCAACCACAACAGCAACAAGGATTTCGACAAAGGCAGTGGTTTGTACCGCCTGCAAGACCTGGACGGCGACGACCGCTTTGAGACGGTTACTTTATTAAAAGCCCTGAAAGGCGAAGGCGAACATGGTCCGCACAGCATCAAGCTTTCTCCTGATAAAAAATCATTGTATGTGGTGGCAGGCAATTTCACCAATGTGCCACAAATGGATGCATACCGGCTTCCATCCAACTGGAATGAAGACAATCTCTTTCCGCTGATAAAAGATCCGAGAGGACACGGTACTGAATTAAAGGCACCAGGTGGCTGGATTGCCAACGTAGATTCCACAGGTAAACACTGGGAGCTGATTGGCGCAGGCATGCGCAATACCTTCGACATTGCCTTCAATGAAGCAGGGGATTTATTTGCGTATGACTCAGACATGGAATGGGATTTTGGAACACCCTGGTACCGGCCAACCCGCATCCTGCATATTACGAGCGGCAGCGAATATGGCTGGCGCACCGGCAACAGTACCTGGTCGTCCAACTACCCGGATAACCTGCCGGCTGTTCTTAATATCGGGCAGGGCTCACCCACTAATTTCGTGTCGGGCATGACTGCCAATGTCCCGGAGAAATACCGCCGGGCGATGTTTTCTTTCGACTGGAGTTTCGGGATTATCTACGCCATTCATCTTAAACCGGAAGGTTCGTCGTATAAAGCAGAGGCCGAAGAATTTATTTCAGGTTCGCCATTGCCGTTGACCGACGGCGTCTTCGGACCCGATGGGGCTCTATACTTTTTAACCGGTGGTCGTGGCCTCGAGTCTGACCTCTTCCGCGTGTATTACGGCGATAATAAACAAAAAATGCAGGAACTGGCGCCGCAGAAACTGCCGGCCGCCATCGTGGAAGCGCAAAATACCCGTCGTGCACTGGAAAAGTTCCATGGCGCCCCGGATGCCGCCGCGGTAGCTTTTGCCTGGCCCTTCCTAAAAAATGACGACCGCTACATCCGCTACGCCGCGCGGGTGGCCATCGAGCACCAACCCGTGGCCCAGTGGCAAAATCTGGTGTTAAAAGAGACAGACCCGCAGATCAAAATCGAAGGAGCCATTGCGCTGGCACACCAGGGCAAACCGGAGATAAAAAATGAATTGCTGACTTCGCTGATGCAGGTTAATTACAAACAGCTTTCTGAAACAAGGCAGCAGGACATCGTTCGGGCTTTTGAATTGATCTTTGCAAGAATGGGTGCACCCGATGCGGCGATCAAACCAAAAGTGATTTCCTACCTCGACGCCAATTATCCTGCGAAAACGAATGACCAGAACCGCATCCTGTGTAAGGTGCTTGCCTACCTCGACGCACCGACCGTTGTTGAAAAAACAATGGCACTGATGGCCACGGCAAAAGATGACAGCCCAACTAAAATGGTCAGCCAGTCGTCCGACCTGATTCTGCGCAACCCGCAGTATGGACTGGACATTGCCAACATGTTATCGAAGGTGCCGCCGGCGCAACAGACCTGGTACGCCATGGCGCTGTGCGAAACGAAATCAGGCTGGACGCCCGCTTTGCGCGACACCTACTTCAAATGGTTCTATAATGCCTTTACCTACAAGGGTGGACGCAGTTTCATCGGCTTTATCGACAAGGCCCGTAAAATGGCCTTGCAAAATGTGCCGCCTGATCGCCTGGCTTACTACAACGCGATGTCTGGTGATTCTCTGCTGACCAAGTCTGGTGTCGACCTGGCACCGGTGGGGAGACCCAAAGGACCCGGCAGAAACTGGATACTTGATACGGCGCTGGCAACAGTGGAGAACCACCTCGTCGGCAGAAACCTGGAACAGGGCAAAGCGATGTTTGCTGCCACCCTCTGCAGCTCCTGTCACAGTATGGGTGGCGAAGGCGGTGCCATCGGCCCCGATCTGTCGCAGCTGGGTACACGTTTCTCCGCCAAAGACATCCTTGAAGCGATTATTAATCCAAACAAAGCGATTTCTGACCAGTACGCAGCCACGGTATTTTACCTGAAGAATGGCAGCTCCGTGATGGGCAGGCTGATCAACGAGGATGGCAACAAATATTCCATTTCTCAGAACCCCTTTGCGCCGCAGACCGTCCGGGAAGTGTATAAAAAAGATGTGGTACGTACGCGCACCTCGGAAATTTCAATCATGTTGCCCGGACTGATCAACAGCCTCAATGCGGATGAGTTGAAAGACCTGATGGCGTATTTGATCTCGGGAGGCAATAAAAGTAACCCGGTGTATACTGCGAAATAATTATGCAATCAGCAATCAGCAGTCAGCAGTCAGCAATCAGCTATGAGCAATCAGCTATGAGCTATCAGCTATGAGCTATGAACTCTCAGCTATCAGATGACTGACTTTGATAAACAGATGGTTTTACCCGGTACTAAGACAAACAGGCCATATCGGCCTTTTTGTCTTAGTACAGAGGTTGATCTTACTTCCAAGTTACTGATCTGACAGTTCATAGCTCATAGCTGATAGCTCATAGCTCATAGCTGATAGCTTATAGCTCATAGCTGATAGCTCATAGCCCGAAAGAAAACACTAAATACTAATACTCCATGTCATCCATACTCATTACTGGCGGAACAGGTATCATAGGCCGGGCATTGACGCAATTGCTGGTGGCCCGGGGGCATGAAGTCATTGTGCTTACTCAACATCCCCAACAGAACCGGCCGACAAAGGCCATGGTAAAATATGCGGCCTGGAACGTGA
>JBBSSY010000261.1:0-5488 GCA_038241595.1 Chitinophagales bacterium
CGGTCAATATCGGTGGCAAGAAATTCACCGTATACGCCTTGCCCGGCATCGTTTACCAACACATCGATGTCAATGCCCATCGACTTCACTTCCGTGTAAAGTTCGGAAGCGGCATTCCTTTCAAAGAAATCTTTGCGGATGGTGATCACCGGGCTCTGTGTTTTTAGTGCCGCGGCGGTGGAATCCAATGTCGTCTGATCTCTGCCAACAATGATCAAATTATAACCATCCTGAGTAAACAACTTTGCCAGCTCGTAGCCGATACCGCTAGTCGCTCCCGTAACCAGGGCATATTTCCCTGTTTTATCCATATGTTTTTTTTATAATACAGATGCCATAAGTATGCCGCAGGGGGAGTTTAAAGTTTATTGTTTAAGGTTTAAAGTTGGGTTGGGGGTGAGTTCTACGCGCTTCCCCGTTTTTGCCGATTCTATGGCAGCTTCGAGAATTTTTACGACGATCAGGTTATTTTGAAGAGAAGAAAGACCCAGCTGCGGATCGATTTGGTTGCGAAGCACGGCGGTGAGGTAGGCGATATAATCCCGGTAGGGAGGCGATGGCGCAGGAAGTGTCTGCAATACATAGGGCTGGTTAGATTCCCGGCTGCGAATTGTGTTGCTGTTAACGGCCTGCAGGTAGCCCTTCACACCGAATACTTCCAGGTCTTTGATGCTGAACGGCCAGTTCCAGGAGGCTTCGATGATACCCGTTGCTTTTGGGTATTCCAGCACAATGGTCGCATCGTCGTCTACTTTCGGATAGATAGCTGGTTTGATGTGTTTTACAATGGCCGTCACCGCGAGCGGTGCCGTTCCGTTCATCAGCCAGGTCATGAGGTTGGCGCCATAACAACCGAAGTCGACGAGCGCACCGGCGCCGTTGGTTTCGGGGTCTGTGAGCCATTGGAAGGACTCTTTACTAACGCCGATCTCTTTTGGTCCTTCGTGGCCGTCATGAACCACCATTTTGCGGATGTCGCCAACCGCCGCACTGTCATGCACTTTTCGCTGGATGTACTGGTTGCTGGCATACCAGGTGGTTTCATAATTCGTCAGCACCTGTATCTTGTATTGTGCCGCCAGCGCGACGATGCGTTCTGCCTGTTTAACGGTAACGGCCAGCGGTTTTTCCACCATCACGTGAATGTGCAGTGGCGCGCAGGCCTCCACCACCGCCAGGTGTTCCGAGATGGGATTGAACGCAAGCACGGCCGCCGGATGTACGTGTTTCAGCAAAGTGGGCAGGTCTTTGAAAAAGACCGAATCAGGCAGCGTATAACGACTGCGAATACGCGAGATTAACTCGTCATCTTTTTCAGCAATACCAATAATCTTCACTTTGCCGCTTTTGTATTGTTGCAAAACGCCATTTACATGATCATGGCTTAAACCGGCCAGCGCGATGGCAATGGGTTCCTGCGCCACCAGGGGCTGGGCAAAAAGGCTAAAGAGGCTTGTACAGAGAATGACTAATTTTTCACGGCTGATTAAAGGGGACATCGCAGGTTTTTAAAGGTGTTAAAAGATTGTTGCCAATGATACTCAAATCGTGCGGGCAAATCGATCGCTTACGACCAGCTGCCTGCTTCCCGCTTCGTACCGGTAAAATCCCTGTCCGCTTTTGATACCGAGGTGGCCACCACTCACCATGTTCTTCAGCAGCGGGCAGGGTGCATATTTTGATTGCCCAAATCCATCGAATAGAACACCGAGGATGTTCAGGCACACATCCAGCCCGATAAAATCAGCGAGCTGTAGCGGGCCCATGGGGTGCGCCATGCCCGTTTTCATGATGGTATCGATTGCTTCCACCCCGGCCACGCCCTCATACAGGCAGAAGATGGCTTCGTTAATCATCGGCATCAGGATGCGATTGGCGATAAAACCGGGGTAATCGTTGACGACGCAGGGCAACTTGCCGACCTGCTCTACAAGCCGGACAATTTCGGCCGTCACTTCCGGCGCTGTTGCATAGCCGTTAATAACTTCTACCAGTTTCATTACCGGTACGGGATTCATGAAATGCATACCGATGACTTGTTGTGGCCTTTTGGTGGCGCCGGCGATGGTGGTAATGGATATGGAAGATGTATTTGTAGCCAGGATAGCGCCCCGCGGCGCTGCCTCATCGATTTTTCGGAAGATGTCCTTTTTAAGATCAAGGTTTTCCGTGGCGGCTTCAATCACCAGCGTCGCCTGCGCGACACCTGAAATTATATCGTCGGCAACTGAAATATTTCCCAGGGTACCCGACTTGCCGTCTGCGTCAATCGTCCCTTTTTCGAGTTGCCTGTCGAGGTTGCGGGTAATGGTGGCCAGTGCCTTTTTCAGCTGCGCCGGATTTACATCCACCAGCGTCACTTCAAAACCATATTGCGCAAATACATGGGCGATGCCATTGCCCATGGTTCCTGCACCTATGACGGCAATCTTTTGGGACATAGACATGAGCGTTTAAATGTATGAGTTTTGGCTATCAGCTATGAGCTTTAGGAAAAAAACAACGGAAAGATCCTGACTTTTATACTTTAAAAATCCAATAAATTAATTGTTACCTTAAACAGTACCATATGTTCTTCTTAAAGCTCATAGCTGATAGCTCATAGCTGATGGCTTTTCTCTACTTGTTATTCTTAAAATCCCCTCGCTTCCAGGCCTGGATGAATTCTCCCCAGGCAAAGGGGTTGAAGATATTTTGCTGCGGCATCTGGCCCGCGGAGTAATATTTATTGGCACTCTGTTTCAACTGGTAACCTGCGGACTCAGTACCATCGTAAGGAAGCGAACGCATCAGGATACGTCGTTTGCTGGCGTCGTTGTTTTGTCGCAGGATTTCCAGGTTGTCGTCCGGCACGCTCGCCCGAACAAAATCACGCTCGAATTGCTCCCGCGTTGGCCTGGGTTTGATAATCGTTACCGGAAGGTATTGCGTATCTGTAACCAGCAACTGGATCACGCTGAACTGGTTTCCTTGCAGGCTGCGGGGTACTTCCACCAGTTTCGGCTTATACCCGATGCTCGTAAATTCCACCTGGTCACCTTTTATGACAACGATCGAAAAAACGCCGTCGTCACTGGTAAGTGTTCCGCGGTTCTGACCCTTAACTACCACGCTCACTGCAGGAATTCCCCGGAGGCTGTCAGCCGTCATTACCACACCAAATAATTGAACGACCGAATCTTTCAATTCCACGAACTGGGCTTTGGCAGCGACCGGTAAGCAAAAACTTAACACTAAAAAATAACGTACAATTCTTTTCATTCCTTACATTTTTGATCGCTGGTTTACTGTCGACATTGCCCGGGAATTACAAAATCAACCCACCCCTTATTTTCAAAAATAACTCTAAAAGAGTAAATGATATACAAACTAACCGGCTCATTGGTTAATTTTGCTGCAATTAATTGTTTTTAACAAAACCTTGAAGAATGACTCAAGCAGAAATATTAAGTGCCTTAAGTACCGTGCAGGAACCCGATCTCGGGCAAGACCTGGTAACCCTGAATATGATCAAAGACATCATCATCACCGGTAATAAGGTGTCATTTACCATCATATTGACAACACCGGCTTGTCCATTGAAAGATATGATCCGCAACGCGTGTATTGCTGCGATCCAGCAGGTGGATCCTTATGCATTGGTGATGATTAATTTTACATCGAATACTACTACCAACCGAAAAGACTCAAGGGCAGTTCTGCCAAAAGTAAAAAATATTATTGCTGTCATCAGTGGAAAAGGCGGTGTTGGAAAAAGCACCGTCTCTGCCAATCTTGCCCTGGCGCTTGCGGAAGGCGGCGCAAAGGTGGGGCTGATGGATGCCGATATTTATGGGCCGAGTATCCCGATTATGTTCGGTGTACGCGGTGAACGCCCGATGATGAAACAGGTGGACGATTCTGAAAAGGGTATGATCGTTCCATTGGAACGTTACGGCATAAAACTCATGAGCATCGGCTTACTGGTTGACGAGAAGAGTGCCGTGGTGTGGCGCGGACCGATGGCCAGCAGCGCCATCAAACAGTTTGTATCCGACGTGTTGTGGGAAGACCTTGATTACCTCGTGATTGACATGCCGCCGGGTACGGGCGATATCCACCTCACACTCGTGCAGACCGTGCCGCTCACCGGGGTGGTAGTAGTAACCACACCACAGGAGGTTGCGCTGGCGGATGCAAAAAAGGGCATCGCCATGTTCGGCCAGGCGCAGATAAAAGTGCCCATCATCGGCATCGTGGAAAATATGAGTTACTTCACGCCTGCCGAATTGCCTGACAACCGGTATTATATTTTCGGAAAAGAAGGTGGCAAGAGACTGGCCGAGGAATACGATCTGCCCTTCCTGGGACAGATCCCGCTGGTGCAAAGCATTCGTGAAGGCGGCGACTACGGGGTGCCGGTCATGATCAGCGATGACCTGGTGTCAAAAAAAGCCTTTGGCGAATTTGCCGCCGCCACCGTCCGCAGCATCGCCATGCGCAACGCAAATATCGGAACAACGAAAATTGTGGAAGTAATAGAATAGTTTGTAGTTTATGGTTTGTAGTTTATAGTTGTCTAAAGAACGATTAAACTAACCACAAACTATAAACTACAAACTACAAACTCTAATAATGTACATCCCCCGCAGGTACCAAATCAGCGATCGGCCGTCTATCATTTCCTTTATGAAGGAAAATAGTTTTGCCATCCTCGTGTCTGTAAAAGATGGATTGCCGATTGCCTCGCACATCCCGTTGGCCATGGAAACCAATGCAGCGGGTGACGACGTGCTGGTGGGGCATATTTCCCGCGGCAACGATCAAAAGGTTACATTGACTCATGGTGCGCGGGTATTGTGCATCTTTCCGGGTCCGCATGCCTATATTTCTCCGCGCTGGTATACCGAGATGAATGTGCCCACCTGGAATTACCTGTCTGTTCATGCGTACGGCACGATCCGGATCATGGAAGGAGAGGCATTGAAGGCGGCGCTGTCGCGCCTGGTGGATAAATACGAGCAGCACATGCCACAGCCCGTGACCATCGGCGAGATCCCGGAAAAAAAATTGCATGACGATATGCGTGGCATCATCGGTTTTGACATCCTCATCGACGACCTGCAGGCGGTGGCCAAACTCAGCCAGAACCGCGACGAAAAAAGTTTTCACAATGTAATCGACGCCCTCCAACAAGGCGACGCCCCTGCGCAACAGGTGGCGGCGGAGATGGCGGCGCGTAGTCGGGAGGTTTTTGAAGAAGGGTAGGAGGTCTTAGGTATGGGGTATGGGGTATGGGGGAGGAAGAACTACGGAGTCTGGAGTCTGCCCTTTTAGAACCTGGCGGGCACATGTTGAAAATTATAGTCGATGATCAGTCAATGCCGTTTAGTTAAGTGGTCGTAAAAAAATATTTAATAAACAATCAACGTCGTTTAGTTAAGAAGTCAAAAAAAATTTTCAACAATCAATACTTACTCACCATAACCCAAAACCCCAACACCACAAC
>JBBSSY010000262.1:0-5454 GCA_038241595.1 Chitinophagales bacterium
GAAACCGGCGGAGATGATAAAAATAATGCCTACGGTGATATTGATCGCGCGGTGACTTGCCTGCAATTTATTCACGAGCCATTTGCCCGCAAAAATGAAAATGGCGAGCCCCGATAAAGTGCCTATGCCGATGCCAACCGTATACAGATTGAATTGCAGTTCAGTAGGTTCAAGAAAGCGATTACTCAGGAGGTACGTGCTCCAGATAAACCAGAATGGGATCTGGACAGGGTTTAGCGCACTCATGGAAAATCCGAGCACAAAGCGGTTCATGTTATTATTTAACAGGATATTTTTCTGATTGTTATTTTTACGGGCGGTCATAAAACTGCTGATAGCCAATATCAGGAAAAGAAAGACGGTCGCCCACTCTAGTATGCGGAACAATTGCTGGTGTTCCATCACCCAGTTCATCCCCTTCAGGGAAACGCGCACATAAATGATTTCTACCAGAGCGGTACCCAGGGAAAATTTAATGGCGTTGCGGGTATTTTCCTGCACGGAAATTTGCATGGCGGTCACGTTGAGCGTACCCAGTGGCAAGCTGCCCAACAGGCTGATCAACAGCCCGGTCAACATGATACGGATGCTGTCAAACATGTTGCTCCTCCATTCTCTTTTCATGCTTCTTGTTCTCGCGAAACATGTCAACCCCTTCGGAATGTTTCATGTACGGGATGCCATTTTTATGGTTTAGCCGGCTGATGCGCCACAAGATCACCCAGTGCCGGATAATTTCTTTCCACGCAAAAAAGAGGGAATGTCTTGGATCGTACATGTGCGTTGGTTCCGAACCCGCGCCGTTCACTTCTATAACAGAAAAATTTTTCCCTTCCTTTAATTCTTCCAGGGTATTGTATCGAATGTCTAGCCGGCCGTAATAAAAATTCTCCACCTGTTTGCATACCTGGTCGATCATGGTAGTAAGGCGCTGGTCGATGAGGGCTGAATCATCGAGGAATTTCGCGCCACGAACATGATTGCCATAGGGCACCAGTTCCCGGTGAACGCCGGCAGGCAGTATCATCTCCATGTCGCTGCCGAGTTGTTTGTCTAGCTCCGGTATCTGCAGCAGGTACCGCATTTCGCGCGCGCACAATTCGCGGATGGTTGCCGTTCCATCACCGGTTACCGCCAGAAATTCCTTGCGCACAATGCCTGACAGGTGCCCGTGTGCTTCACCGGGATAGCGATAGTAAAAAATACCTACCTCGTTTTTGAAAGGCACAAATTCCTGTACCAGGAAGTCGAGTTTCGAGTTCACCGCGTAGGCTAACAGCGACTGCTGGTCGGTGATTTTCTTAACGCCCCGCCCGCGTCCACCGACATCCGGCTTGGCTATCAGCGGGTATATAAATTGTTTGAGCGCCAGCTTTTCCAGGATGGCCGAATGGGCTGTGCCTGCTTTTACATAAATCGTTTTTGGATACAGCGGTGCCGGCATGATATCGTAGATGGCTTTTTTCGATTCCATTAAAAATCCGCCATTGAGGATAGATGGATTAGCCGCCGAAAAAAAGAAAAATGACCGTGCGCGCACACAAAGCCCTACCCAGATGAAGCCGATAGGAATATAAATCGTGTTAAAAGACCAGTATTCCCAGTGTAGCAATTTGATAAAAAAAGGACGGTGCAGTATAAATTGTATCATGCTTTACATTCTACGGATTATTGCTTTTCTCAAATTAATTCCTATGCACATTGTGCGGTTAAATGCCTGACCCTTCTTTCGCAGCGTGAATATATAAAATTAATTGACCAGACCCGGAATCGGTCGGGACCAATTAATGGATCTGCGGGTGATGGCCCCCGAAGGCCTTTAACTACATAACGTTCGCTGTGATTTTTCGTCCGAATTGGGTTAGATTTACAAAAACATTCCCATGCATGTTCCGGTAATGAGTGAGCTGGTTGCGAACGGCCAAACGCCGGATGTGTTGTTCTGGGTAGGTTGTGCAGGGAGTTTCGACCAGCGTGCACAGAAAATCACCCGTGCCTTTGCCTCGATCCTGCATGCAACCGGGATAAATTATGCGATTCTTGGCAATGAAGAAATGTGTACCGGGGACCCGGTCCGGCGCGCGGGCAACGAGTTCATGTTCCAGATGATGGCTTATCAAAACATCCAGGTATTAAATAATTATGCTGTAAAGAAAATTGTGACGGCTTGTCCCCACTGTTTCAATACCCTGCGCAACGAATATCCTGCGCTCGGCGGGCATTACGAAGTAATCCACCACGCCACTTTTCTTCAGCAACTCATTGATGGTGGTTCCATAAAAATGAAAGAGGGTGGGGTATTCCGAGGCAGGAAGATCACTTACCACGACAGTTGTTACCTGGGCAGGGCAAACAATATTTACGAGGCACCGCGGAAAGTACTTGAAGCACTTGATGCCGAACTGGTAGAAATGAAACGATGCCGCTCCAACGGTCTGTGCTGTGGTGCTGGCGGTGCCCAGATGTTTAAAGAAGAAGAAAAAGGAAACATCCGCATCAACCTGGAAAGAAGCAATGAAGCGATCAATACCGGCGCGCAGGTTATTGCTGCTGCATGCCCGTTCTGCAACACGATGCTAACAGACGGCGTCAAAAACCGGGAAAAAGAACAAGATGTGGCAGTGATGGATATTGCCGAGTTAATTGCGCAGAGTATGGAAACCAATGACTAGCCTGCGCAGAAATTTTCAATAGTAAGGTTATATGATACCATAGCGTTCATCCAGAACATTTATGTGATGGCGCACATGACCTGCGCAAACATACGCGCAAGCCATCGTGTTGGTCATTTGATTATCGGCCACACCGGGATCGCCATAAGCTTCCGGTGGTAATGAATCAAAAAGGTAGCGGGTGGACTCCCGTACCGTTTTAAATTCACCAACCATCGCCTCCCAACTACGTAGTGCCACGGGAGCATTCACCGCCCATCCCTTCTCGTCAAAACCCGGCAAAGACGAGCCCGGATCACGGGAAAACCACAATGTTCGCAAAGCAAATACCCTTTCGCTATCGATCATGTGCTGCAGGATCTGTTTCACCGTCCATTTGTTTGCGGCATACGCAAAGTCGTACTTTTCGGCAGGTACGCGAGCCAGCAGCTCAAACACCTGCGTGCTGTTTTTTACCAGCGCAACGATTACCGCATCTGATTTAACCAGGTTGATATAACCCATCATTTGAGGCGGCGCAATGATTTCGGGCGTACCCATTTTATTTACTGATCTTTTTTATTTTTAAGGGACGACTTCACCGGTTTGTCAGGTACGGCTTTGCCAGGCTTTAACGTAGAAGCCAGTTTAATCGCTTCAAAAGCATTTAAAATACCGCCTGATGTCGAAATTTCTGCAAGATCAACCAGCTCGCTGCTGCCTGGTAATTTCACTTTTTCAGGCAAATGGCTGGCCGATTTTTCTATCGCAAACTTCACCTGTTCAGGACTTAATGTAGGATAGTAACTCAGTATAAAAGCGGCAACGCCTGCAACCACCGGGGACGCCATACTGGTTCCCTGCAGATTGCCATACATATTGCCACCGGGCAGGGTTGAATAGATTTTGGTGCCGGGAGAAAATACGTCCACTTCTTTTTTGCCATAATTGGAGAAAGAGGCCGTGTAACTTCTAAACATTGGTTCAGCCAGCGGATCGCTGCTGGCGCCAACGGTGATCCAGTTTCCTGCATGTTCTTTCTGTGCACGGAGGTTTGCATTTGGAAAATTATCGGTGGTGTCTACATCGCTGCCATCGTTGCCGGCGGCATGCACCAGCAAGACTCCTTTCTCATCTGCATATTTTACTGCTTCATCCACCCATTTCTTCTCTGGAGAAAAACCTTTCCCAAAGCTCATGTTGACAACTTTCGCACCGTTGTCTACTGCATACCGGATCGCGAGCGCGATGTCTTTGTCATGTTCGTCGCCATCGGGAACAGCCCGTAGTATCATAATGCGTACATTATCTGCAATGCCATCCATGCCCAGGCCGTTATTTCTCTTCGCGCCAATGATACCTGAAACATGCGTACCATGCATGGGTGTGCCGGCCATCACATCATTGTTGCCATACGCCCGGTCATTAATATTGCTCTCGTCATCTTTTACAATTTCCGCGCGATATTCTTCTGGCGCTTTGTTTATTGCTTCCTTGATGCGTTGTTTGCCGTTTACGAAATCGCGAAAACTTTCAATAAAATCCTTATTGCTTGTTTCCATCATGTCGCTGGTCTTCAGCATATATAACATTTCGGCTTTGGCGAGCTTTTCTTCGCTGCTGGCGGGTGCATATTTTTCGAGGTCTTTGCCGTTGTAAGTGTCTTGTTGGAGTGATTTGCGCAGGATGCTGTCACTCTTTACGATGCGATCAACGGCTGTTTGCATCAATACAATGTCGACGCCATCTTCACCAGCCTCACCTTCAATTTTGGCCTTTACCTTAAGCCAGGTATGGTACTGTGCGAGGTCTTCCGCGGTCATGGATGTACTGTCCGGGGTTTTGCCGGCGTAGATCTTTTTAAGGGCATGGTACATACGAACAGACTCATCAGAATCTTCTTTTACGTTGCGCCCGTCTTTGCCGCCCAGGAAATTCCAGCCGTGGACGTCATCGATGTAACCATTTTTATCGTCGTCGATCCCATTACCTGGTATTTCTTTTGGATTGACCCAAAGAATATCTTTCAGGTCTTCATGAAGGGTGTCAACACCGGAGTCAATCACCGCAACGACTACAGGAGTACTCTTTTTCCCTTTTACGAATTCATAGGCTTTGTCGAGGCTGATACCATAGACCCCGTCTTTGTCTTTATCGAGCAAGTGCCAGCCTTGGGGCAATTCTTTCAACGACGTTCCCTGCGCAAATGAAGTGGAAGCCTGCCAGCTGAAAATGATTGCAAGACCAACACCGAGGAAAAAATTCTTCATATTTTTTAATTTACCGTAATGAGCCAGCAAATATGATGATTTATTTGCTTTTATTCACCTCGCGCGCGGGAATTAGGAAACTTTTACCACTCGAAGCGAATGCCCTGCGCCAGCGGCAACTGGTGGGAGTAATTAATGGTATTCGTCTGGCGGCGCATGTATGCCTTCCATGCATCGCTGCCGCTTTCCCGGCCGCCGCCCGTTTCTTTTTCGCCACCGAAGGCGCCGCCAATTTCAGCTCCGCTGGTGCCGATGTTTACGTTGGCAATGCCGCAGTCGCTGCCTGATTGCGAAAGAAACTGTTCACTCTCGCGCAGATCCAGCGTCATGATTGCTGATGACAAGCCTTGAGGTACATTGTTCTGGATGGCGATGGCTTCATCGAGCGAAGTATATTTCATGATGTAGAGGATAGGGGCAAACGTTTCCTGCTTGACGATGACGAAATGTTCATTTACTTCGGCGATACAGGGGAATACATAACAGCCACTTTCAAAACCGGTTCCTGCCACTACGCCTGTCTTGGTAATAAA
>JBBSSY010000263.1:0-5430 GCA_038241595.1 Chitinophagales bacterium
CCGCGTTTACGCATATCTCTTACAACGACCATTTAGTGATCTTGAAAAACCTGCTTGAGCATTCCAATATTTCTATTAAAGGCCGGCAGGTACCCTATACGATGTTTACCGACCCGCAGTTGGGCCGCATCGGGTTGTCGGAACGCGAGGCAAAAGAACTTGGATTAAACATAAAAGTGGCGAAGATCTCTATGGATAAAGTTGCCCGCGCCATTGAAACAGGCCAGACGACCGGCTTTATGAAGGCCATAGTCGATGCCGACACCAAGCAGATCCTGGGTGCTGCTATCCTGGGACCGGAGGGTGGCGAAGTAATGACTGTGTTACAAATGGCGATGATGGGGAAGATTACCTACCAACAGATCCGCGAGAACATTTTTGCCCATCCGTTGTATTCCGAGTCTTTGAACAACCTGTTTATTCCGCTGGATAAATAATTAACCATGATTGATGTAGAAAAGGTTAGTAAAGTGTTCGGCAATATAAAAGCTGTTGATGACATATCTTTTCACGTAAAAGCCGGTGAAACCCTGGCCTTTCTTGGCACGAGCGGTTGCGGAAAAACCACTACGCTGCGCATGATCAACCGGCTTACTGAACCCACCAGCGGAAACATACGTGTTAATGGGGAAAGCGTCATTCAGCAACAACCGGAAATGTTGCGAAGATCGATCGGTTACGTGATTCAAAACAACGGTTTATTTCCTCATTATACGGTCGCTGAAAACATCGCCGTTGTTCCCCGCCTGCTACATATGGATAAGGAAAAAATCCGCAAGCGGTGCATCGAACTGATGGAGAAACTACATCTCTCGCCGGCAAAATACCTGGATGTATACCCGTCGCAACTCAGTGGCGGCCAGCAGCAACGAGTCGGACTTGCGCGTGCGATGGCAGCAGATCCGCCGGTGCTTTTGATGGATGAGCCCTTTGGCGCGCTGGACGCCGTAACAAGAAATACCATCCGTAAAGACCTGGGCGCATTGGACGAATTTAGGAAGAAGACGATTATCATGGTTACGCATGATGTGCAGGAAGCCTTTTCCATGGGTGATCGGATCTGCCTGATGGACAAAGGAGAAATTGTGCAGCTTGGTACGCCCGCCGACCTTGTTTTTAACCCGTCCAATGATTTTGTAAGGCATTTTCTTAAAGAGGAAAAAACGCAACTGCTGTTTAAAGCCGTATCCGTTAGCAGGCTGTGGGAATTGCTTCCGGAAAATGATGCTCAACCTCATGCTGCCATCGCGCACATGACGCCGCAGGCAAGTGTTTGGGAAGTGATGGATGTCTTTCATGCAGGCGATCGCCAACCAAATGCACAGATTGCCATTATGGATGAGCATACGCCAGAACCAAAATACATCACCCTGGTGGAACTGATAACGGCCATGAACAAGTTAAACAATCAATAACATGCCTGACCAGCAGCAGTCCTTTTTCGAATTCGTGCGTCAGCAGGCTGACAAGATCGGCAGCCAGACGCTGGAGCATATCGGGCTTACATTTATTTCATTGTTTATCGCTGTGATCATCGGTATTCCCCTCGGTATTTTCATCGCAGAAAAAAAGAAATGGGCCGGCCCCCTGCTCGGAATAGCAGGCGTTTTTCAGACGATCCCAAGCATTGCCCTGCTTGGCATCATGATTCCACTTCTTGGCATTGGCGCGAAACCGGCGATCGTAGCACTTTTGCTTTATGCCCTCCTTCCCATTATCCGCAATACGTACACGGGTATCACCGGCGTGAACGAAACCGTTGTCGACGCGGCGAAGGGAATGGGCATGAGCAGGTCACAGATACTTTTTAAAGTACAACTTCCATTGGCCATGCCCGTTATACTTGCCGGCATCCGCACCGCGACGGTAATAAATGTTGGGGTGGCCACCCTGGCTGCGTACATCGCGGCAGGCGGACTTGGCGAGTTTATTTTTGGTGGGATCGCACTCAATAACACCAATATGATCCTTGCCGGTGCGATCCCAGCTGCACTACTGGCGCTGCTGTTTGACTTCCTGTTGTCGCGGGTACAAAAATTACAGTTTCGGAAGTTACATGCCGGGATCTGGCTGTTACCCGTAATGATCTTATTCCTGTCCTCTTTTTACCTGTTACCCGCTGTATACGGAGGCAAACTGCTCGCGGGATTTACGCCTGAATTTATGGGCCGGTCAGATGGCTGGCTGGGTTTAAAAGAGAAGTACGGGTTGCGTATCCGTACCGTCGTGATCAGTGACGCAGTGATGTATAAAGCTGCCCAGGAGAAAAAAATAGATGTGATCAGTGGTTATAGTACGGACGGCCGTATCAAGGCATTTGACCTGGTGATCCTGGAAGATGACAAAGGCATTTTTCCCCCTTACTACGCTGCTCCCCTTATCAGGAACGATGTTTTAGAGCGGTACCCGGAACTGGAAACGGTATTCAATACATTAACCGGCGTGATCAACGATTCCATCATGACCGCACTAAACTACAAGGCAGATTTTTTAAAAGAGGATCCGCAGCAGATCGCGCAAAACTTTTTGCAGGCAAAAGGGTTGTACAAACCCGCCCGCAATGGCAGCAAGGGAACGATTCGACTCGGCTCCAAAATCTTTGCGGAACAATATATACTGATCAATATGTACCAGATGCTTATTGGTGGCTATACAGATCTAAAAGTGGTTACAAAAACAGGACTCGGCGGTACGAAAATATGTTTCGACGCATTAACCAATGGCGAGATTGATTGTTATCCTGAGTACACAGGTACCGGTTTGCTGGTGATGTTACAACCAGATAATAAATTGCTTGCAAGGCTGGGTGGTAACAAAGACAGCGTTTTTAATTATGTACAAAGCCAGTTTAATAAAAAATTCAACCTATCCTGGCTCCAACCGATTGGCTTTAATAATGCCTACGCACTGATGATGAGACGACAACAGGCGAATGACCTGAACATAAAAACAATCACGGATTTAAAGAAACAGGTTGATATTAAAACAACGTTATGACTACACTATTAGATAAATTCAATTTGGTCCGGCAGTATTCAGAATCGATATGCCGACCACTTCAGACGGAGGATTACGTCGTACAACCGATTGCAGATGTAAGTCCGCCGAAGTGGCATCTGGGACATACCACCTGGTTTTTTGAAACTTTTATCTTAAAGGCAATGGTGAAAGGCTACGATGAATACAACCCTGATTTTAATTATGTCTTCAACAGCTATTATGAAACCATCGGTAACCGCGTAATCCGCACCGATCGTGGAAACCTGAGCCGCCCGACAGTTGCCGAAGTGTATGCCTACCGTAAACACGTAGACGCCGCAATGACAACGTTGATCTCCGCAACAAGTAATCCTGCCCTGACCGAATTACTTGAACTGGGTTTTAACCATGAACAACAGCACCAGGAACTGTTGCTGACAGATATCAAATACATTCTAGGGCACAACCCGCTTTTTCCCGCGTATGACGCGGGCTGGAAATCTGGCGGTACAGAATCGTCCAAAAACAGTGTGGCTCATGCAGCGCCATATCACCAGGTTGAAGGTGGATTATACAATATAGGTTTCCAGGGCGACGATTTTTGTTTTGACAATGAACTCAATAGGCATACGGTGTACCTGCAGCCGTATAAGATTGCAACCAACCTGGTCACCAATGCGCAGTACCTGGAGTTTATAAAAAGTGGCGGTTACCAGGATTTTGTTTATTGGCATATGGAAGGCTGGGATTGGGTACAGACGAAAAAAATAAATTGTCCCCTATATTGGTACAACATAGAGGATGCCTGGTTTCATTACACATTTGGTGGGCTGCAGCCACTGGACCTTGAAGCCGCAGTGTGTCATATAAGTTACTATGAAGCTTTTGCGTATGCTTCCTGGAAGGGAAAGCGGCTGCCAACCGAATTTGAATGGGAGGCGGCGGCACAACATTTTCAGTGGGGATTAAGATGGGAATGGACGGAAAGTGCCTATTTACCATACCCCGGTTTCAGCAAAGCTCCGGGCGCTATTGGTGAATACAACGGCAAATTTATGGTTAGCCAAAAAGTACTCCGGGGCGCGTCGGAGGTAACGCCGCGGGGGCACAGTCGAAGTACCTACAGGAATTTTTTTCATCCGCCGTTGCGTTGGCAGTATACCGGCATCAGGCTGGCGGAGTAAATCACAGCATATGAACAGTTTTTACGAGGATGTTTTCAGCAGTTTGTCCGCGCCGGTCAAAACACTTGAATCGAAATATTTTTACGATGCTGCCGGCGACCGGTTGTTTGAGCAGATTATGGCATCCCCGGAGTACTACCTGACGAATTGCGAGCTCGAGATTCTGTCGGAAACGAGTTCAGAGATTATCCAGGCGATTACTGCCTTTTACCCGGCCTTTGACGTTGTGGAGCTGGGTGCCGGAAATGCGATGAAGTCTGGATTTTTTCTAAAAGAGATGAAGAAGAGAAGCATTCCTTTTACATATTTTCCCGTAGACATATCCCAAAATGTGATTAGTTTATTGGAAGAGAAGCTTCCGTTAGAGATTCCTGGTTTGCGAATGCACACCCTTAATGGTGAATATATTGACATGCTGCAAAAAGCGAGTGCGTTGTCTACGCGCAACAAGCTGGTATTGTTCCTGGGATCTAATGTCGGAAACTTTTCAACCGAGCAGGCCAGGAACTTTTTCCGCAAGGTGCGCGAGCAGCTCAACCCCGGTGATATGATCCTGACGGGCTTCGACCTGGCTAAAAATCCCGCGACCATCCTTGCGGCGTATAATGACCGATTGGGTGTAACAAAGGCGTTTAATTTTAACCTCCTGAAACGCATTAACCGGGAACTGGATGCTGACTTTAAACCGGAGCAATTTGATCATTATCCTTCTTACGATCCGGGTACCGGCGCCTGCAAAAGTTTCCTGGTGAGCCTCCAGGACCAGGTCGTTCGCATTGGCGAAGCGGATTTTATTTTTTTTAAAGAAGGCGAAACGATCCAGACGGAGATCTCGCATAAATACCGCGTCGACCAGGTAGAACAGTTGGCAGACAAATGCGGCTATGAGCTTGTCGACAATTTTTACGATTCAAAAAAGTGGTTTGTCGATAGTTTGTGGAAAGCGTAGGGGTTGTTTGCCGATGTAAAAGTGTCAATCTCACATAATAGCGGTGTTGCCGGGTTATATCGGGTTATGGCTGATAGTCTTCAAATTCCCAATGGCCAATCCTTGCAAGCCTGGTTGCGATTTCTTCCCAGGTATTTCCCGTTTTATTATTAAATAATTTATCAATTCGTTTAAATATATGCTCACGGTTATATTTAAATACGATCAGTTTATGCGTTCCGAGGATCAGATCGTCTTGGGAATAGTTATCAATTAGCCACTTTGGTGTACAAATTTGAATGTCAAATGATTCTTCGACATTGGTATCGGATGGACCCA
>JBBSSY010000264.1:0-5401 GCA_038241595.1 Chitinophagales bacterium
AAAAGACGGCCCTCCGCTACCGTAAAAGTTGCCGGCTTTTGCAAATAAACGTCCTTTTTAAGAAGAGCTGCTTCAATAGCTGGTTGGGCATGCCATATATCTGGTGTGCAGATGATCACCGCATCAATTTCTGGATTAAGCAGCATCTTCCGGTAGTCCTCATACATTTTTACATCTACAAAATTGGAACGATTTGTTTTTTTCTTGTAAAAGTCTTCAATCATCTTCTTGCCGTCAGCCATGCGTTTGCTGTCAACATCACAAACAGCTATAATCCTCGCGCTGTCATACGTTAGGATTTCAGGAAGATTGTGCTCACGAGCTATACGGCCACAGCCTATCAGGCCAATATTAATTTTATCGCTTGGAGGATTTTTGCCAAAGACATGAGATGGGATGATGGTAGGAACAACAAACGAACCTGCGGTCATAACCAGGGTGTTACTCAAGAATGATCTGCGTTTCATATTTTCTGGTCGTTTAATTCATTAAGCATTTTACTTGCGCCAAAACGGTTAAGGAAGAGAATCGAAAACAACATTGCCCTTAACAACCGTTTCCCTGATCTTCATCTTAAAGTCATCTATTGTAAACAAAATGATATCTGCCCGCTTACCGGGTTCCAGTCTGCCCCGATCATTCAAATTATGAAGACGGGAAGGATTGAGTGTAGTCATTTGAATTGCTTTTGACAGACTACAGCCGGTCACTTTCATGATGTGCCCAACGCCTTGAGGCAAAGTCGACGCTGAGCCATATAGTCCACCCTCCATTCCCGAAAACTTAAGGTTGCCATCGGCGGTTTTTTCAATGGTTTCACCGGTCTTTATGTTGTATCGACCAGGTGGCAGCCCGGCAAAGCTCGTCATATCGGAGGTAAGGATGATGTTTTCATAGCCCTTGGTCTTAAAAAATACCTGGAGTATCTCAGGAGGAAGATGAAAGCCATCGGCAATCAGACTAATCATTAAACGATCGTCTGCAAGTTGCGGCCATAGTGGATTATTGTGCCTGTTGATGAGGCCTGCACAACCATTGCCCAGATGGGTTGCCAGGCCGGCACCATAATCAATCGCTTGCTTTATTCTACTTGACGAAGCGTTATGATGGCCCAATGAAACAACAATTCCTTTTTCCCTACACCTTTTAATGAACTCAAGGGATCCATCGAGTTCGGGGGCGAGCGTAACCAGGAGTATATTTTCTTGCGCAGCCTGATACAATTCAAGAAATTGATTCCAGTCGGGTTTGCGGACGTGTTCTTTTGGGTGTGCTCCCCGGTAGCCATCTACTGCTGAAATATAAGGCCCTTCCAGATGAAAGCCAGGTATGGATCCCAGCAGTGAAGCGTCATCCTTCGCCTGTGCAAGTGTTGTAAAATTTTTTAATAATACCTCCTGGCTGGTTGTCGTCAGTGTAGGGAAATAGGTGGTTACACCCTCCTCCCAAAGAGCACTGGTCACTTTTTGAATATCGCCAATCGTTAATGCTGCCGCACCTGTTGAAGCGGTAACCGCCCCCTCAAGCGCAAAGGATACCGAGAGAAAACCGTTTACCTGGATGTCAACCAGGCCCGGCGCAATGAAGAAAGGTGTAGTGCCATCAGGCAATTGATCTAACCTGTCAACTTTAGTAATGATGCCATTTTCAAATTCAACAGATACAGGCGAATTATCAAAGAAATGAATTCCCTCCATTTTTCTTTTGGAACCCGATAAATTGGTCATGTTATACATTTTCTAAACCCCTGGCCAATGCGAGGGAATGATGATTATCCTTTTTTCTGTTTTGCTCTTTGCATCATCGTTTCAAGATCTACGATAGCGCCTCCCTTCAGTTTACTTTCATCGGCTGCTTCCATAAATGCACACATTTCCAACGTTTCCGCACGACTCACAGGAGCTTTTCCCGTGTCAAAGAATTTGACAATTTCTTCCAGCAGCGACCCGTAACCTCCAAATGATCCGAGGCACAGTTCCCCTTTGTCTCCAAACACCACTCCGCCATAATTATGTTTGCCTGTGCGGGTTCCACGAAAAGTCCCGATGCGACCATCGGCCCAGGTTCCGATCACGACATCCGTTCCTTCCGTGTGGGCACGCATCACACTTTTACAACCGACACCCATTACGGTGTATAGAATCTCCACCCCATGTATTCCATACCAGAATAAATCCGGATGGCTGTTCTCAATAACGGCAGGACTATATGCATCAGCACCGAGCACCGCTCCTATTTTTCCTTTTGTCACATCCTGGATACTTTCCATGAAACGAAGTGAAGAAGAAGAGAATATCGGAACTTTATATTTCTCCACGGCATCAAAAATGGCTATAGCATCACTTAAAGAAGCGGCTACCGGTTTATCGACGAACACGCGTTTTCCTGCTTTTAATACAGGCAGTACCTGTTCTATATGTTTTCTGCCGTCAATTGTTGTTAACAGAATTACATCGGTTTTTTTCAGAAGCTCTTCTATCGAATTTACGATTTCTACTCCCTCTTTCCTCACCTCTTCTGTGTAACCGGCCACCCGGCTTAAACTCGTAGCAATATCACTGCTACCGGCAGTGGGATAAGCGGCTACTAACCTATACCCCAAATAGGCAGGGTTTATCTTTGGGTCATTTAGTGCTTTGGCAAAAGCAATGCAATGCGAGGTGTCCAGTCCTATCATTCCCACCCGGGTATCAGTTGCGAAATCTCTACGCGCATAGGCAGGTAGACTATTGGTTAAGGCCAATCCCACCCCGGCAATGGCAGATGAGTGTATGAACTTCCTGCGACTAAACGTATTCTGCATATATTTTCAGTTATGTGTTTAAAAAATAATTATCCATCGAATGGTTCATGAAACGCCTGTTACAAGAAAACTAAAAGAATAAAATAATTGTTGCCCTGATTTTAATCGGGCAGATAAATAGCGATATCTGTGATGCCTTCACCGCCTGCTGCTGTCTCGAAAAACCCATATGTTCGATTGCCTTAACCACCAGCGTAATAAAGGTGATGCCTGGCTCCCCACGTACGAGCGAATCTAAGCAGTTTACATTAGTTTACACACGTTACGACATACAATCCAGGGAAATTAGCAATTACAACGATTGATATTAATTCCGATTACTGAAAAAAAGAAAAATGTGTCCCGTAATACGCCCTGATTTCGAAAAAGCTTGGGTACCTGCAGGAACTTTCAAGAGCAGGTATTCCCGAAGACGAAAAAAATACGGGAGGCGGAAACGGTGGTTTTATCAAATACGGTCGTGGCATCATCGGATGCCGTCGCCTGGTGTTATATTTCCTGGCGCTTCTGCTAACTGGCTTATATTCGATGCGGTGAACTTTTTTTGTTGACAGGTATTATTAAGACATGAAGAAGCGGGCGAAAAGAGATCTTCCCGAAAAATCTGTCGGATCTGCCTGCGGCCGTTTTCCTGGCGCAAAAAGTGGTCAGCTGTTTGGGATAACGTGATCTATTGCAGCGACCGGTGCAGGAACAACAAAAAGTCAATACAGCATGAGCAAAGAAAGTAAATTACCGGACGCGACGATTGACAGGGTCATCGAAATGGCCTGGGAAGACCGCACCACATTTGACGCCATCGAGGTACAGTTCGGACTTCCCGAAAAAGCGGTGATCGACCTCATGCGGCGGCAGATGAAACCGTCTTCTTTCCGCATGTGGCGCAAACGCGTGCAGGGCCGTCATACAAAACATGCCGTTTTACGCCTCCAAAAAATCACTCGTTTTAAAAGCAATTTACAGCGGCAGGTTACCCTCAACAAAATCTCCAAACGATGACATTTTCCACCCCAGAATTTGATACCCGCTATGAAAAGATCCTGCAACGCGTAGAGGCGATGGATGTAAACAATTACAGCCGCACGAGGAATTTCATCGACGGTGCCGTGACCTACCTTTCTCCTTATATCTCGCGCGGTGTGATTTCCCCGGCGATGTTAAAACGAAAGATCACCAGCCGCTATAAGATCGACCAGTCATTCCGGCTGTTGCAGGAGCTTGCCTGGCGTGAATATTTCAAGCGTGTGCTGGAGGCGCGGCCAGACGTGTTATATGAAGATGCCAAAAATCCCGCGACGCAACATTATGAGGAGATCCCGGTATCCATCATGAATGCTGCCACGGGCATAGAAGCCATCGACCAGGGCATCAGCCACCTGTATGATACCGGTTACATGCACAACCATTTGCGCATGTATACGTCGATGTTAGCCTGCAATGTTGCGGATACCAAATGGCAGCAGCCGGCCCGCTGGTTGTATTATCATTTGCTTGATGGCGACCTGGCGAGCAACCACCTCAACTGGCAATGGGTGGCAGGTACCTTCAGCATAAAAAAATATATCGCCAACCAGGAGAATATTAACAACTATGCACATACGAAGCAAACCGGAACATTTCTCGATGTGCCGTATGAGCAGTTGCCGTTAACGGGCATTCCTGCCGTTTTTGAGCACAGGGCACCATTCACACTGGGTACGAAGCTGCCTGAACCGCCGCCGCTCGAATTAAACCAGGACAAATCATTGCTTATCTACAACAGCTACAACCTGGATCCGCTTTGGGAGAAGGGGCACAAGGCCAACCGCGTGTTATTGCTCGAGCCTGCTCATTTTGATAAATACCCGGTCAGCAGCCGGGTACTTGAGTTTATCCTTGCCTTGTCGAAGAATATTCCCGGCATGCAGGTGTTTGTGGGCAGCTTCGACGAGTTATGCGCCTTGTATGATGATGATACTGCTGAGATTTATTTCAAGGATCATCCTATGAATGCGCACTACCGTGGTGAGTCGGTGGAGCGGGAGTGGATGTTCCCCGAGGTGTCGGGTTATTTCCCTTCTTTTACGAATTATTGGAAGAAGTGTGAGAAGGAATTGAAGGGGTAGGGGAGGGGTCGCAACCGAGATGACAATGAGGGAAGGAATTATCATAGTCAAGATCTCTCCGGCAGGCCGGGTCAGCAACATCAGGATTACAGATCCCAAAGCCGGCCGCCGGAGAGATGACAAACCACCGGCTCAGCTACAGCAGGATTACAGATCCCAAAGCCGGCCGCCTGCGAGTTGACAGCATTTTTCCCTTGTCATCACGCAGGTGGCCGCGGTCGGGGTTCGGAAGAATACGACTTCTTGCGCGGCCACCGGAGAGATCTTCACGGAGGATGAGCGTTGCCTTTCGTCGATCATTAAAATCTGACCAATAAGATTTCTGACAGTATGCAAGAGGTGAGCCCGGTTAAGATCTCTCCGGCAGGCCGGGTCAGCAACATCAGGATTACAGATCCCAAAGCCGGCCGCCTGCGAGATGACAAACCACCGGGTCAGCAACAGCAGGATCACAGACCCCAAAGCCGGCCGCCTGCGAGATGACAAAAGCTTT
>JBBSSY010000265.1:0-5397 GCA_038241595.1 Chitinophagales bacterium
GAATACCCCGAAGACCTAAACGGCTCCGTCCCATTTTTCGAATATAGATAGTATCCATTTTTATCATTCCCAATTAACACCGCCGCATGTCCCAGACCGCCGACATTTTTCGGTGCATTTAATACAATAATATCAGACGGCGCCTTCCCATCCGGGTCCACATACCGCAACGGATCATTAAACGCATACGCATACGGACTGGTTTCCACATACCTCTCCCCCAACGGATCAGGCACAAACCACCGTCCGATAGTCGGATCGTACATCCGCGCGCCATAGTCGTACCAATCAAGGCCGTTGCCGTCCGCGAATTCACGTCCCTGTTTTTCCTTGCCATTGTATCCAGACCGGTTCCCTGTCATCCCCATCGCACGGCTGCTTATGGCGTCGATGGTACCGCCAAATGGATAATAATGCGTCTCTTCCAGCAGCGGACCCGGTGTATGCGTCACCTGGAGATCATCGAAATATACAGGCATATCATCGGAACGATTGCTGACGTAAATGTAAAGATAACCGTTACGGGTAACCGCCCGGCCTATCACCTGGTGATGCTTAAGTTCGCCCGCTTCACCCACGAGGTCATAACCGCTGTTGCGGCCGTCGTTTGTTGTCACGGGATTCAACTGCTCATCCAGCAAGAGCCAGTTAAGGTACGCGGCGGGTTTGCCAGTTGCAGGCCCATCGCCGTGTTGATTTTCAAGGAAACGAGCAAGGGCCGGGGCAATCAAACCAGTACTGCCGGAAGGCGTGAAAAGAAGTTTTGCAGCACCGGTTCCAGCCAGAGACTGAAGCAAGCCAGCTATTATTTCCGGTATCGGTGCAGAACCGGATGGTGATACCGAACGCGCCGGGTACCAGCTTGTGGCACGCATACTCACGCGGTCACCAGACAGCACCCGCAACAGTATCGACGTACCTGTTCTGCTGCCTGTACCTTGCAGCCGCTGGATATACTCATTGTTCGCGACACCTGCGTTGTCAGGATAACCAGGCACCTCTTCGCGGCGCACCCTGGAAGCATCATCCGGTATCATGTAATATTTTTTTTCGTTATCCAGACTCCCCGCTTCGAGGGTAGCTATCGGGTAGGCATGGTGTTGTTCCTCGTCGGTCAGCACCATGCGGACGCTTCCCAGGTGATCCCGCAGGAAGTAATCAAAGACGTACTTTCTTTCCGCGGAAAAATTGGACGGGCGGATACGCCCTTCCTCATGAGCAATCATCTCCAGCCGCGGTGATTCGTTGCCGCTTTGCGTGTATGTAAAACCACCGATATAAATGGTGCGTTTTTCGGTATTCATGGAAAAGTCACGGACCCGTTTTTCAAGCTTCCGCCCCATGGCATCGTACACGTATTCAATCTCCCCTTTACTGCCAAATAATATCTGTACCGGCAGGTTTAGATGATTATAAACGATGCGGTTAATTCCCTTGTTGCCGTCGCTGGTAAGCCTCCCATCGTAATCATAAGTGAATCCCTCACCGGCATGGCCGGTTTTGTAAAAATCAGATCCTTTAGACGAATCGACAGAAAGGTCATCGACATCAAGCAATTTGTCACTACCCGCCGCATACCGATAAGCGAGGTCATCGATGAGACGGACCTGCCCCTGTTTATAACCCCATTGTTTCATGGCCTGGATATTCCCGTTGGCATCATATGCCGAATGAGCCGTTTTGCCGTTTCCCATAACCATGTCAAAATTCAAGGGTGCATCATCAACATACTCCAGTCCATTCCTGCCAGTCTCGCTGTAATCTGCACCAAGCAGCCTCGCGGACCTGTCATAGCTAAACCCATATGCACGCGACACGCCATCACCGCGGCTTTGCCAGCGTATGGCGGCCACTGAACCGGCATACCGGCCCGTGCTGCCAGGCTGGTCGTAATCAAGCGACAGGGAAAACCAGGGCAGTTCTGTACCGGATATAAATTCATGGACACTACCTGTTCGCCCATTGATGCCCGTTAGCCATCCCTGCAGGTTGTAATTATACACCTGTCGTTCCAGCGGTTGGCCCGCACTTGATCGGCCGAGTTCTTTTACGGCCAATCGTCCCAACACGTTGTAGGTCATCCGGCTGATCATTTTCCTGCTGGATACCTCGTCATTAACCGTTTTAAAAACGGCTGCCAGCCGACCAGACGCATCATAATCCATTTCCGTCAGCAGCCTGGTTTCAGGCATTTCCGCACCTGGGTAGCGGTGTACCAGATATTCTGAAACCAAATGCCCTTCAAAATCATACCGGCTCGTGGTAATGTCTTCTCCGCCCACATGGTTGTCGGATTGCACCTGGATCACCCGGCCCCTGGGGTCATAAAAGTTTACGGTCCTGAGCCATCGGCCATCGGCGGAACCTGCATTGCCAAGCACCCGCGCCAGGGTTCCAGTTACCAGGCCCTGGGTAGCTGTTACCGCCTGCACGTTGCCCGCAGGCAAATTTTCGGCGGAACGGCTGCTTCCAGGTGTCAGCCGTTGATTGAATTGGTCCGTGAAGCGTTTCTCTGTCCAAAGGTAATCATCATAACGGGTAAGTGTAACTGATGTAAACGGGTAGCCGGGCGGACACGCGTTCATCCATACCGACACCGCATCCCCCGGCGCATCCGTATTAATGCTACTATAACCGCCAGCCTGCCGATCAACATACGACTGCAGCGCTGCCCTGTCCGTAGACGCTTGTAACAGCCCGGTCATTACCTGCCGTCCTAAAGCGTCGTAGCAGGTCGCCATCCACACACCGTCTGCCTGGTTGCTGGCTGATTGGCTGAACACCAGTTTATCTCTGCGGTCGTATACCATCCGCTGCCAGCCGACGGCTGGTGATTTTTTCCCAATCACCCGACCCATGCCGTCGTATTGATATACAAAACAGAGCGCCTCTAAAATATCCCGGGTCATCGTGCATGTGCCCTTCATTTCCGCGACCGCTTTCGGTGGCAGCATCATGCGCAACCGGTTCATGTCATCATACACATAATACGTTGTGAGCCAATCGGCCCGGTCGGCCCCCATGACCACCTGCTTTACCATAGCCAGCCCACGCTGGTCGCGGTATTCGAGTACTTCTTTCCCGTCTTCGTCGCGGGCACTCAGCCTGGTCAAACTACCCGCGGGGTAGAAAGACACTGAAACGGGCATATCTTCCTCCGGGTATGGTCGCTCCGCCACCGACCATACCGGCAGCCGGTCAAATACAGTATTAGTCCCATAGCCGGTACGTTTGCCACGATCACTGCCCACCCAGGCGTTCCCGGGTGACAGGGCAACTTCCTGGCGGTTCAACGGAGAGGCTTCATAAACGGTGCTGCCATAATAAAATAATTCTCCCGGGTAAGCCGGTTCGGCGTTTGCATCCTGTAGAACGGATCCGTAGAAAACCTGTTGCTCTGCAAACGGATCATGGGAAAACCCTCCGTTACCCGTTCGCGCAAACGGCAGGTAGCGTCTTGTTTCCCTCCCCCTGTTATCATACACTACGGGCGAAACGACGTCCATCATGGCATCCCGCTCAACCGTCTGCAGCGGACGCCCGAGGCCATCGTAAAAAGTGGTCGATTGCCGAACGTCGTCGCGGCCCGCTTCGTCAACCGCCTGCACTTCCCGCAGTGGCACGGCTGGCTGCGAGCTTCGCAGGTACGATAGCCGTATCCCACCAGGATATCCCGCCGGCACTTCATCCGGGGATAACAACGAAGCAGTACTTCCATGGCCCATCACCGGTTTGTTCGCCAGTGGAACCTGTGCATGTACATCCTGGCAAACCAGGATAGAAAAAATCGTAGCAATACACAATAAACCAAGATAAGAATCGGTCATGGCAAATTAATTTACGAATGGCATTAGTAAATTCAGACCTTAACGAAACTGGTAACCGATGCGGAATACAAGTGCTTGTGTTCGAGGCACCTGCGTTCTCCATAGAAAATCATACAGCAACTGCGCATTGCCGTTAATTTTCCCATTGATCGAATACTTTTTGCTGACGCCAAGCAAGGCACTTTTTTGCCACGCTGAATAATCTTTAAGCACGTCATACTGCTGAAACTGGCTGCGATAATTCGTTTCGGCCCCGCCCGATAACCAGAAACCGGATTTTATTTTGTAATCGACAAAGGAACGGAGACCAACTCCCTGGTGGGTAACTGACAAGTGTTTGATATCACTGCCTAGTCCCATTTTATACGACCCGCCGATGCCGGCCGTACTGCGGTCATTGACCCGGTAACCGATAGAAACGCCTATATCCGTGGTGGATGGAAAAAAGTGGTTTCCCTTTATTGCCTGGAAGTTGGTGCCAACTTCGATCCGCTTGCGCCAGTTTTTTGTTCTTTGCATATTAGTTGTAAAATCAGGCAGCTCCGATACGGTTGATTGTTTAAGCTGTTGACCTATCTTATTAATGAGCCCGCGGTTATCGCCTGGCGCAGTATGCGCCTGGGAGAGGCTGGCCCGGTGAACGACGTCCGTTGAGCCGAAACGTTCTTTCACCTGTTCTTCACCGGCGTACCTGTTTTGTAACCCAGCGACTCCACCTGTTTCAATCGCCGCATCGTCGCCGGGTAGCCGGAAAAGGCCGGCGAGCTGAGAATTATTCCTAAAGAATTTATCAAAGGCCGGCAACTTTTTAACACCAGATAAAATTTTGCCTTCGAGGCGTTTTGGGTTTTTGAGCACCTCCTGATATTCTTGTACCTGTGCCCGGTAATAAAATATATGTCGTTCCATTTTTTTGAGACGTTTCCCCAGTCCATACTTTGTTAGTTGCTGGACAATAAAGCGTTTGCGGTCAGCCAATGATTTGGAAACCTGGTCAGCGGCGTTAAAAGTTTCTTGCAGGCCGTCTAGTCGGTGAATGGATTCGGCCAGTTGCGTTTCTTGCCATCTTGAAAAGCCAGGCAGTTTTTTACCGGATTGAAGAAATTTCAACGCCGTGGTCACACTGTCCAGCCGGCCGATATATACGCCTGTTTTTGCCACAGCGCTGTTTTCACCGGATTTTATTTGGCGCCTCAGGCCATCGTAATAGGACTGACCGTTGCTGTAAAGATTTTTGGCGGCGATCGAATCTTTTTGCGCCAGTTTTCTCGCAAGGTGCTTCTCCTGCCTCGACAAATTTTTTAGGTAGCGGTCCGTATGACGTACCAGCAATGTTTGTAGATGCGCAGTCCTTTTATTGACTTCCTGCAACCACCGGGCTTGAATGGATACCGGATTGCCGGCAAAGTCACTGGTTGACTGGGCAAAGACGTTGATGCAACTTATAGACATGGCAAGGGCCAGCCGGCACCATGCAGGAAATATTATTTTCATACAGCGTTGAATGAGGTTAAAAATGATGAGCCATTTAGACACCGACCAGGTATCGCAGGGTAGGACATACAGGATC
>JBBSSY010000266.1:0-5351 GCA_038241595.1 Chitinophagales bacterium
GGGATTGGTACCGAACTGGAGCGCGTTGAAACCGAGGTTTTGATTGGGCCGGAATAGCTCGTTCGTATTTAGTGTGTTCCAGTCCAGGTGTTCTTCGGCGCTATACAACAAGGTAAGGTCGAAATCATCGACGCCAAATTTTTTCTTCCAGTGGAGGATATTGTCGAGTATCCATTCATACTGCGTGGTGTCCCGCCGGGTACCATACCCGTTCTGGTGCGTGGAGCCGCCATTGATTGTGGTTGCCGATGGCCAGAAATTATAATCATGGCCAAATGTATAATGTGGCTGAAACGAAAGCTGGTAGTCAAATCCGAATGGTAAACGCGCTTTCGCGTATAGGTTGCTGAACAAACTGTTTGTCGTGATCGAGCGGTCCTGGCCCTTGTAGTTGATGAGCGGGTTGCGCCCGCCGGTATAGTCGCCTGGATACCAGTTCACTTTGCCGGTGCTATCATATTCCGAACCGTATGGACTCGTGCTATACATGCCGGCGAGGTCGGCGATCACCGAGCTGTCTTTGCGCGTGGAGAAAGATGTATTCATGCCGAGTGTTATCCAGGGCAACGGTTTGAAGTCAAAATTCAGTCTAGTGCGCACCGTTGAAAACTGGTCGCCGCGGATAATGCCTTCGTTGTTGTCGTACCCGCCCGACCAGAAGTAGGTAAACTTGTCGGAGCCCCCGCTCAGGCTTAGGTCGTAACTTTGGCGCAGGCCTTTCTGCATCGTTTTGTTATACCAGTTAACGTTTTTGCCCGCGACATAATTTTTTATTTCGGTAGGAAAGAAGCGCAGCCGTCCCAGCCATTCCAGCGTGTTGTCTGTCTGCGGGTTGTTGCTGGCTTTGCGCCACTGATCGAGGGTTACGCCACCGGGCAGCTGTGCCGGGTTGAAAAAATAATAGTCCGGTAAGCCGGTACCCCAGCCCCGCAACACATCGCGGCGGTAATCGAGGTAGCCTTGCGCGTCATACGGTTTAAGGTCGTTGGCCGCCTGCGTGAGACCTATTTTGGTAGCAAAATTCAAGGTGTATTTCCCCGATTTGCCGCGGGCAGTTGTGATGATGATTACCCCATTGGCCGCGCGGGCACCGTACACCGCGGCAGAGCTGGCATCTTTTAAAATGTCGATCGTTTCAATATCCATCGGGTTGATGTCGTTGATGCCGCCGTTGAAGATGGCACCGTCTACCACGATCATCGGGTCGTTGGATGCGTTTAATGATTTCTGTCCCCTGATCTGCGTGGAACCGCCACCAGACGCGGTCGTACTTTGGTTGGAACTAAAGCCCGCCACCGTACCCGAAAGCATATCGGTAAACTGTGTCATCGACTGGTTCTGGAAGGTTTTTGCATCCACGCGAACGATGGCCCCGGTGAGGTCGCTCTTCTTTTGCGTACCATAACCAACAACCACCATTTGGTCGAGTGACGACATAGAAAGCTGTAAAGCGATGTTTACGACCGCCCGATTGTTTACGTACACGGTCTGGTTGTCAAAACCGATGTAGGACAAGAATAAAGAATCAACGGGTGAAATATTTCGTAAAACAAAAACCCCTTTGTCATTGGTGGTTGTGCCTGTAGATGTTCCTTTTATCTGCACCGAAACACCGGCCAGCGGTTTGTTGTCGGCACCGGACGTTACCAGCCCGGTAACCTGTTGGGCTTGCAATACGTCGATAAAAAGTAATAGACATAGCAGTGGTGAAAGGCCGCGCAATATGTGGCGGGAAGACAGCCGTAGTCTGGTCATAGCAGGGGAGATTGTTTTAAATGCCTTATTGAAATATTACTATTCGAAGCGAATGGCAAAGTGTGGGACTAAATTATCTCAAAAAAATGCAAAATGATCACATGATGCAATTTAATATGCAAAGAGAGGCTATCAGCGATCAGCTGTGAGCTATCAGCTATAAGCTGTCAGCAATCAGCTTTCAACAATCAACAATCAGCTGTCGGCCGTCAGCAGTCAGCTTTCAGTAATCAGCAATTAATGTTGTAAGTAAGGAGGTTTAAAAAAAGTATTCAATAATCAATTTTCAATGCTCAATGTTCAACAAAGAGCAAGCGATCAGGCTTGTTGCCTTATTGAGCATTGAGCATTGCGCATTGAAAATTGAATATTGATTATTTTTTTCGCTAAACGACACCGAACCACCAGTCAGCAGTCGCGGGCAAGTAGCAACACCGAGCCGATCGGCAGTGCAGCCGTGCTGGTCACAAAATTTACGTTTTGGGAAAGTATTGTGTACGTCAACTTATTTATTGTCCTTCGGGGATCTTGTCAAGAGCCGGTACATTTGTTTCGAAGCCGCTATATCCTTTGTTCTGGTTAATGTGCCCATAGGAATTTGCATTGATCGATGTGGTTGGAACCGGCCACAATGTATGGTAGGGGCTCACCGTATATTTATCACCATGATTGGTCAAAATACCCAGCCTGTAGAAATTATTTTTGGCGATCATCCGGTCATAGAGGTAATTGTCTTCAGAAAAATTATCCATTTTGTACACCTTGCCGTTGTCTGCCGTCTTGCCTGTTTTGGCGTAGAGGTATGAAATGCGGGTGAGTTCGGTTTTGCGTGGTTCTTCGTAATATAATTCGCGTGCGCGTTCGTCCAGCAGGGTGCCCATATTTGTTTGTGCAACCGTTATCGGCGCGCAGTTGGCACGCGTCCTGATCAGGTTGATGTCTGCTGCTGCAGACGCCGCATCGCCTTTCCAGAGGTACGCTTCCGCGCGCAGCAGGTAGGTCTCAGCGAGACGAAAAACATACCAGTCGGTGTGGCCGCCGGTCATCGGTGAATTTTCAAAATCGGGGATAAACGTTTTGTATTGCGGCCATCCCCAATAGCTCCGGATAGTGTCTGTACATAACAGACCACCGTTTGCATTTCTTAACTGGACATTCTTCAAGTAATAGGGATCGAGGGTGGGCGATTGTAGCCCACGGTCATTGTACAGGAGGTCTTCCATGTTTATCCAGTTGCCTTTGATGTGCCGGAGGTCGTTTGCATCGGTCCACAGCTCGTACTGGTGGTAATTGCTTGGTCGCGAACGGCCGATGCCACGTCCATAATAGTTGGATTGTATGAATTCAACCGACAGCTGATCACTGGTTCCTTTTTTTCCACTGGGGGTATTGACGTTTGTTCCCCAGTATGCGGTGGCGTTGCGCATGATCTGCATGCCTGTTCCAAATCCGCCATCGCCGAAACGGTCGATGATGTTGTAGATGCCTTCTTTGTTGGTACCGATCGATTTGTTTTCCGGGCGGTGAAGATCCCAGATCACATTATGCGGCAGCGGAACCGGCGTGGCCGAGCCGGCATTAAAGGTGACCGGTGGAGCAGTATTGCCGAAGGACGTGCGCATCAGGCTGTACACACCACCGTTGATCACCGTGTTTGCCGCCGTAATGGCTGCATCGAAATTACCTAGTGATAAATTGACCTTGGTTAAAAGATGCGCCACGGCAGCTTTTGAAACGTCTCCTTTGCTGACATTTTCTGAGGTCCAGAGCAAGGCGGAATCAAGATCCAGCTTAATTTTATTAAGAATCACTTCTCGTTTGGTGGTCACATAATCGAGCTTCGGGCTAAGCGTTTCGTGCATCACCGCAGGTACGTCGCCAAATTGGTTGGTCAGCCGGTAATACCGCATCGCCCGATAAAAATAGGCGGCACCCAGTACCTGGTTTCGATCTGCCGGGGTAGGGAACTTTACGTTGTCGATGCGATCGATCACCGTATTGGCATATTTGATGGCGCGGTATGCTTCGAACCAGTAATAATATATTTTGTTATGATCGTCATCGTTGGCATACGCCAGGTCGGGGGTAATCTGCAGGTTCAAATTTTGAGCAGGTCCGGATTTGTCGGTAATGCCTTCCACGGACATATCAGAGAAAAGCAATTCGGTCAGGATGGGTGGGTTGCCACCGTAATATTCGATCCGTAAATTAACGGCACAAGCTACCAGTGCAGCCTTTAAAGAAGCCACGTCCACATAGGTAGCGCTCGGTTCATAAAATGACAATGGCTTTGGTTCCAAATAGTCTTTTTTACAGCTTGTTCCGCCAAATAGAAGACCGGCCAGTAGCGTAACGATCGTTAGTCGATTGTATAATGATTTCATCTTTGTAGATTAATAATCAGTTAAAAGGTAAGGTTTATACCAAGGGAATAGTAACGGGGAGGAATAGCCGTAGAGATGGATCCACTAGCGGCCTGGTTGCGATATTCAACATCCCAGAATGTCCAGTCAGGCTGGTAGATCGCCGCATTGGTTACATTGGCATAAATTTTTAGTCCTTCTATCTTCGCCCTTTCCAGCAGGTATTTCGGAACGGTGTAACCAAGTGCGACCGTGTTAAGCCGTATAAAATTTGACTTACGATACACTGCATACGAGGCGCTGCCATTGCTTGAAAACAACCTTGAATAATTATTGATCGGGTTTTCGGTGGTCCAGTATGGGAACTGGTATGAATTCTGGCGGTCGATGAAACCGCTGTTGTTTTTTGCCTGGTTAAAATCGGTTTTTGCACCCCAGCTGGAGTACATCATAAAAGAAAAATCGAAGTTCTTATAAAGGGTGAACTCGTTGCGCAGCGTCCATAAAAATCTCGGTGATCTGAAACCAAGGAACTGGCGGTCTGCATCGGAATATTTTCCATCCTGGTTTACATCCTGCACTTTGAAGTCGCCTGGAAACACACCGTATTTAGCTGCTTCGGCGGCTTCATTGGCCTGCCAAACACCAAGTACTTTCTGGTCCCAGATGGCGTCGATATCATGACCGATAAAACGTTTGTTGGCGATATCATCTTTTTCAATCTGGCCGGTCACTTTACCGGTGGCCGGATCGATCACATCAACAGGGCCGTATAAATGGACGATCTTGTTGCGGTTGAGCGAGAAATTGACCGTCGTTCTCCAGTTGAAATTTTTCTGGCTGATATTGGTACTGGTTAATGCGATTTCGATGCCCCGGTTATCAACCTGGCCAAGATTCGACAGCACATTGGAAAAGCCGCTAACGTCGGGCAGTTCGCGGTTGATCAACAGATCTTTTGTTTCTTTTTTGTACACATCCACTGAACCGGTCAGGCGATTTTTCAACACGGCGAAATCGAGTCCGAGGTTGACAGCTTCGGTTTTTTCCCATTTCAGCCCGGGATTGGCAATGCGGTTTACGAAGAGTTGTGACACAGGTAGAATCGCGCCCGCCGGCGTAATATACTGGTATTTTCCGGTTGACAGGTCAGACAAGGCCAGGTACCTGCCAATGTCGCGATTGCCATTGAATCCGTATGAAACACGCAGTTTGGCGTAGTTCAGCCATTCA
>JBBSSY010000267.1:0-5344 GCA_038241595.1 Chitinophagales bacterium
AACAGGCCGAAGCGGTCGTAAAAGCGGCAAAAGCAAAAGCAAAAGAACTGGATGCGCTGATGAATATTGCCATTGTTGATTCTGGCACCAACCTGATCGCCTTCGCACACATGGATGATGCGTGGCTGGGTTCCATCGATATCTCCCAGAAGAAAGCACGAACAGCCCGTTACTTCAACATGGACAGCGGCGAAATCGGTAAGTTGTCTCAGCCCGGCGGGTCCCTGTATAACATTGAACATTCCAATGGCGGACTGATTACCTTCCCTGGCGGCGTTTGTATCAAGGACAAGTCGGGGCAGGTTGTAGGCGCGATCGGCGTTTCAGGAAGTACCGTTGAAAATGACCATGCGGTTGCGAAAGCCGGTGCGGATTCGTTTGGCGGCTAAATTTTACAATCACTTTTGAAGGGATGGAGCAGGATGGTATAACTTGTTATACGATCATGCTCCATTTTTTATTTTAATCGCCTCCCTCACAAGTTTCCTGCTGAGCATGTCCGCCTCCCGGTTAAAATTTTCTATTGTATGCGTTTTTTTATGTGCCTTCACTTGTTGAAAAGAAATGGCAGTGCCTGCCAGTTGCGTGAGCAGCTTTTGCACGAGGTCGGCATTAACGATCGAATCGCCCCGCCGCGTGTGAAGGGCATTTCCTGTCAACTTTTCCGACCTTGCAGGCAAACCGGTTACATACTGGCTATCGGTGACTATATGGATCTGGCCAATCTGCGAATAATTTGCCTGTACATAGTCGATGGCCACAATGACGGCGGATAGTTCCATCCGCTGGTGGGTGGTGTCGGATTCAACGCCGCTAAGTATTACCCTGCCATCGCGGGAAATCACAATTGCTACCCAGGCGCCGGTTCGTGAGCCGGTATCGCAACTTCCGTCTGTATATATTATTGTTGTATGGCACATGATCAGGAGACAAAAAATTAATATATAATAAACCGGCGTTTTATTGCTTGTTGTGCTAAAATAATGTAATTTAAGCCAGCTTACGTCTTCGAACCCGTAACGGGTCCTACCCTTATTAAACGCTATTCGCGCTTCGCTTTCATTACTCCATACAGTTAAACAATCTACCATGAAAAAAATGTTACGCCACATTGGTTATGGGCTTGCCATGTCGTTAATTGCCGTGCCTGTGATGGCACAGGAGTCCGTCAACAACAATCTGCGACCGAACGCCCGCCCGCAATCCGCGGTTCGTAAATCCGAATCCAATTTGAGCCCGGCACTTGAAAAAGTGTACCTGCTGCACGTTCCGGCCACAACGCGCGTGGAATCAACCCAAAAAGAAAATGACATCCCAAATGGCCTCGAAGAGAAAATCGAGGTAACACAGGGACGCGTGGTCATTGACGTTATTTTACAAGGTGAAAATGGGGCGACAACAGCGGCGCTGGAAGCGGCCGGTTTCAAAATGTATGGAGCGGTAGGCAACATGGTGTCGGGAACGATCCCCGTTATATCCCTGCAAAAAATAAAAACGATGAAAGGCGTACGATATGCCCGTCCTGCGCTGCGTAAAGTAAATTCTTTTAACAGGGCAAACAGCCAGTTAACCGCCAGTAACTTTGCGCTCCTGGCACCGGTTATCAGCCAGGGAGATACCGCGTTAAAGTCAAATATAGCGCGCGCGAAATATCATGTAGATGGTAAAGGAATAAAAGTGGGAATTCTTTCCGACAGTTATAACAACCAGCACGGCGCACAAAAGGGTGTCCTGGCGGGTGAACTGCCCGGCGCCGGAAACCCCTTCGGTTATACCAAACCGGTAGACGTGCTGCTGGAACTTGATTCGCTCGGTTCCGACGAAGGCAGGGCCATGGGAGAGATCGTACATGACGTGGCGCCCGGGGCCGAACTTGCTTTTTACAGTGCATTTTTTGGCCAGGCCTCTTTCGCAAGCGGCATCCTTAAACTGGCCGCGGCGGGCTGCCAGGTAATTGTTGACGACATTGTATATTTTGCCGAACCGTTTTTCCAGGACGGCCTTGTTGCCCAGGCGGTAGACGAGGTAAAAAGCAAGGGTGTCACGTTTTTCTCGGCTGCCGGCAACCAGTACGATCATTCCTATGAAAGCGTTTACCGCGTAAGCAAAGACACCTCGCTGGGTGCAGATGCGGGAACCTTGCATAATTTTAGTGCTACGGGCCAGGCCCCACGCTATTATATGCCCATCGATATTCCGACAGGCCGCTCGTTTTTGCCGTTTCTTCAGTGGGACCAGTCTTTTTACTCACAGGGCGGAGCCGGAGCCACCAGCGATCTTGACTTATATTTATTTGATGCTGCCGGCAACCTGCTTGGCGGCTCGGCACAAGACAATTTATTAATAGGAGATCCTGTAGAAGGCTTTTCTTTTTTAAACAGGAGCCGCTCCACCCGGTATTATATCGCTATTATATTGTATGCCGGTCCCCCACCCGCTCACATCAAAATAATCGATTTTGATCCCTTTGCTACATTCGTTGCAACCACACCCGGGATACCGGGTACCTTTTCGTCGACCATTGCAGCACATGCGAATGCAGCCGGCGCCATCGCCACTGCCGCTGCGGCGTATTACAATACACCCGCTTACGGGGTAAGCATCCCGCAGGTTGAATTATTCTCATCACTTGGCGGCAGCACGATCTACCTGGATAAGGACGGTTACCCGGTGAAACCCGAGGTCCGTAAAAAACCGGAAATCACCGCACCGGATGGAGGTAATACGTCTTTCTTCAGCCAGGACACCTGGCGGGATGCGGATACCCTTCCGAATTTCTTTGGCACCTCCGCCGCCGCACCTCATGCAGCCGGCGTTGCCGCGTTGATGATTCAATCGGCCAGGCTGGGCAATTTGACACCCGACCAGATTAAAGGCGTACTCATGGATAAAAGCATCGACATGGATCATTACCGGACGCCGAATCTTTTCGACAAAGGTTTTGACCTGAACACCGGCGCGGGATTTATACAGGCTGATGAATCGGTAAAGATGGTACGATTTCCAAACGTCTATATCAGGGACCTGAAGGTCGCAGCGCGCTGTTCCGATCAACCCGCCACCAGCAGGAAATGGCAAATCAGCAATCCGAATCCTTTCCCGGTAACGCTTACCTGGTTCATTACCGGGTTGAATGCCGAACAGGGCATGATCAAACTATCGCCAGGTGACAGCATCCTGACAACAAAAACTTATTACCTCGGATCGATTGCGGTACCTAACGTACTTGTCATCAGCTGGGCCGACAATTTTGGTTTCCCGCACTTCGATACCGAAACGAGTGTAAAATCGGCCTGCGGCATCATTGCCCTTGACAGCGACAACAACCAGGCAACCATCGCCGATGCGGAACCCTTCGACCGAAAAAACAATGCGGCCATTTTCCCGAATCCGGTCACAGATAAACTGAAGGTATACCTGTCATTTGCCAGTGACCAACCTGTAAACCTCGAATTATTCAGCATCGACGGTAAACAACTTTCTAACAAAGTGGTTGCCTCAAAAGGGGTGTATGATATGGAAACGTCGCGCTACAAACCCGGCTTGTACCTGGTAAAAATAACGCAGGGAAATGTAGTGAAGACGATGAAGATGGTGAAGAAGTAGTTGGGACTTAAGACTTAGGTATGGGGTATGGGGGCGCGGATTGCGTTGTAGGCGTCCTGGTTGTTGAACGAATATCGCTATTATGAGCGGGGCACGGAACTGCTCCGCAGCGGACCTGCGCGAGCGGCTACATCAACAGGAACCACCGGCAAGCGGTTCATGCCAATGATCTAAAATCATCACATTGGCAAGATGTGTTATTTTAGGGCATGAATTTGCATTACCTGTTGCTGGCACTCATCCTGTTAACCGGCATAATTTACAGTGTCCGCAAAAACAAATTAACGGTGCCTGCGGCGCTTACCGGCGGCGTCATCGGACTGTTTGTTTTTGTGGGCGCTTCTTTTACCGGTATTGCAGAAGTGGCCGGCTTTTTCCTCACGGGTTCGCTGGCTACCTCCTGGCAAATGAAGGGCAAACGGGCAGAAGGCCTCGCCGAAGACAATTATGGCAAGCGGAAAGCCGGACAGGTGTTCGCCAATGCCGGTATTGCCGCAATAGCGGGTCTGCTGGCCTGGCTTCAACCGGCAAATGCCCTGTTCTTTCAGGTACTCATGGCCGCTAGTATTGCCGCCGCCGCAGGAGATACGCTCTCTTCCGAACTGGGCAATATTTATGGGCGCAAATACATCAATATCCTGACGTTCCGAAGAGACGAGCGCGGGTTGAACGGCGTTGTGAGCCTTGAAGGTACAATGGCGGGGATCGGCGGTAGTTTGCTCATCGCACTCATCTTTAGCGTTGGTTTCGCCCGGTATGATTACCTGCTGCTGATCCTGTTCGCCGGTTTTATCGGCAACCTGACCGATTCTCTCCTCGGTGCCACAATAGAACGCCGGCATCTTCTCGGCAACGATGCGATAAATTTTCTAAACACCCTCACCGGCGCATTGGTGGCAGGCGGGTTGTACCACCTCATGAGGTAAGTCTCCGTTTCATGTATCGAACGATTTGCCTTTCTTACTTTTCAACTGGCCGTTTAGCAGAATCAACCCAGTCCCTCCCCACCCAGGCAGAACAAACGCTTGACTACCGCCTCTTCCACTCCCTACTCCGGCCGCCATACGGTCCGCATCCTTTTTAGCTGAAACCATTATCTTGTACCGGAAAATGTTGACAAGATGCTGATAAGAACCTGGTTAATCATGTTGTTATTTTTAGGCTGTTCCTGCGGTGCACCATCAACCAAAAATCCGCAGATCGTCATCCGAACCAAAGATGGCGCGATTGAACTGGAACTTTATCCCGACAAGGCGCCGGCAACCGTGCGGGCGTTTCTGTCGTACATCGATTCTGGTTATTTTAAGAAGGCATCGTTTTACCGAGTATTAAACCTGAGCAACCAGCCTTCCGACTATTTCAAAGCCGAACTCATCCAGGGTGGCCTCTGGAAAAAAAATAATAAAAAAGCAGTATCCATTCCGGGTATCCCACATGAGAGTACAGAACAGACCGGGATCCTGCACACAAATGGAACGATCTCCCTCGCTCGTGAAGAGCCCGGTACCGCGGGCTCGGAATTTTTCATCTGCATCGGCGACCAACCGGGCTTCGACTACGGTGGAAAAAACAATCCTGACGGCAAAGGATATGCTGCCTTTGGAAAAGTCATCGCCGGCATGGACGTTGTTCTCAAAATCTATAACGAACCTGAGTACGAACAGTCATTTGATCCGCAAGTAGAAATCTTTGAAATGGAGAGGCAGTAGGCGGTGGTTTGACTTGGTATGGGGGATGG
>JBBSSY010000268.1:0-5340 GCA_038241595.1 Chitinophagales bacterium
TTAATCATAGAAATGAGCGGAAGCGCATTTTTAACTTAGTTATCAAAAGTATGATGCACCAAATTCAACACCCACTACCAGTAATAAAAACACTTTGCGCTTATTCTACCTAATCCTATGTTGAATATTGATTGTTTTCTTAACTAACGACCGTAAATAAAGAATAAATAATTTTTATTTTTTTTATTGAACATTGAATATTTAGCGTTCGCGATCGTTTCTTGCCTCCTCACATCATATTCTCATAAACAACCGCTGCTCCCTGCCCCAGCCCCACGCACATACAGGCCAGGCCATAGCGCACCTTGCGCCGCTTCATTTCGTAGAGAAGTGTCGTTGAAATTCGTACACCGGTGCTGCCAAGCGCGTGACCAATGGCAATGGAGCCGCCATTCACATTAACGATTTCAGGATCGATTCGGAGTTCCCCAATACAAGCCAGCGCCTGCACCGCAAATGCTTCATTTAGCTCCGCCAGGCCGATGTCCTGGATGGTGAGACCCGCGCGTTGCAACGCTTTTTGCGTGGCCGGCACCGAGCCAATCCCCATGATCGCCGGGTCAACACCCGCCACCGCCACGGACACGATACGTGCCATGGGCCACAGCGAATACTTCTTTACCCCTTCTTCACTCATCAGCAGGCATGCTGCCGCGCCATCATTGATGCCGCTTGAATTGCCGGCCGTTACCGTTCCGCCTTTTACAAATGCCGGTTTCAGCCCTGCCAGGGTCTGCAGGCTGGTGATGCGCGGATGTTCGTCTTTCGAAAAGAACACCTGTCCTGCTGTGTTTGGTGTAATGGGTACCGGGGCTATTTCATCCTGCCACTTTCCCTCGGCCAACGCGGTAAAATATTTTTCATGGCTGGCTGCAGCGAATGCATCCTGCGACTCGCGACTGATCTGCCAACGGGTGACCATGATTTCCGCCGTTTCACCCATGTTGTACGGGTAATACATCGATGCCAGTTTTTTATTGGTAAACCGCCACCCGATCGTAGTATCGTGCATTTCCGGCTTCCGGTTCCAGGCGCCCTCACTTTTCGCCATTACAAACGGCGCACGGGTCATACTTTCGACGCCCGCAGCGAGGTAAACCATTCCCTCATTACAGCGTATGGCACGAGCGGCATCGATGATCGCCTGTAAACCGCTTGCGCATAGCCTATTCACAGTATTGCCGGCGACAGTTACCGGCAGTCCGGCCAGCAAGGCGGCCATGCGGGCGACATTTCGGTTGTCTTCCCCGCTCTGGTTTGTTGCTCCCGCGATCACATCCTCGATATCATGAACATCTAGGGCCGGGTTTCGCCGGAGAACGGCACCCAGCGAAAAAGCCAGCAGATCATCCGGGCGAATGGTACTCAGTCCGCCGCCATACCTGGCGACGGGTGTTCGGATCGCATCAACGATATAGGCTGTCTTCATCAACTTCAAAGATAGTAAGGAGTAAGGAGTATACAGGCCACTTCAGTCAAACCGGTACTACCAGTGAAGTTTAACGCTAAAAATCGCAATTTTACAGGTACCTTTGCCGCTATGACAACTGATAAAAAGAATATCCGGCAACTGAATCTAAGCGACCTGGAGCAATACTTCGAGGCACTTGGGGAGAAGAAGTTTCGGACCAAACAAGTCTACGAATGGCTCTGGAAAAAACACGCCCATAATTTTGAAGAAATGACCAACCTGAGCAAAGAACTCAGAACCAAACTTGCCGATAATTTTTCGCTCCCTGCTCTGGTGGTTGATGCTGTTCAATACTCAGAAGACGGCACCATTAAGAGCCGTTTTAAAACACACGATGGTCACCTCGTTGAAGGTGTGCTGATACCAACCGAATCAAGATATACTGCCTGCGTAAGTTCGCAGATCGGCTGTTCCCTGAACTGCCTGTTTTGCGCGACCGGATATATGGAACGCAAACGAAACCTGGATTTTGATGAAATTTATGATCAAGCTGTTTTAATCAACCAGCAAACGGAGAAAACCTACAACCAGAAACTAAGCAATATCGTTTTTATGGGCATGGGCGAACCCCTGCTTAATTACAAAAACGTGCTCCGCGCCATTGAAAAAATCACCTCGCCTGACGGACTTGGCATGAGTGCCCGTCGTATTACCGTTTCTACTGCCGGTGTTGCGAAAATGATCAAACAGCTGGGCGACGACAAAGTGCGGTTCAACCTGGCCCTTTCCCTGCATGCCACCAATGATAAGAAGCGCAACGAAATCATGCCGATCAACGAAACAAATAATATTGAGGCGCTGATTGAGGCACTCAATTATTTTTATGATCAAACCGGTAACGAGATCACTTTTGAATATATTCTTTTTAAAGATTTTAATGATTCCATCCGCGATGCTGAAGAACTGATCAAAATTTTTCGCCGGGTACCGATGCATCTCGTAAATATCATCGAGTATAACCCGATCGGCAAAGACCGTTTCCAGAAACCGGAAGAAGAAAGGGTTGAACGTTTTATGAACCACCTCTCCAAAGCGCACGTGAATGCACACCTGAGAAGAAGCCGTGGCAAAGACATCGACGCAGCCTGTGGTCAACTTGCCAATAAAGACAGGAACCAGGCCACCGTAGAGACACCCGTTAGTCAGGAAGAAAGCAACGAGAGCGAAATCAGCCAGATCATTTAAACCCACGTATTACTCCTATACGGACAGCCGATTGCTGTCAGCAAACAATCATCATTACTGTTGGAAAACAGCAAAATTACAACCATGAGTAAAAATTCTCAATTCGAAAAGTTTATCAACAAGACGCGGGGCAGTGCCGTTAAAGAAAAGATTAAACAGGAAAAGAAAACAGCTAAGAAAGAACGGGCCGCGGCTATTGAAAAACGCTTCGAAGACAAAAGACGCATGAAAGCTGCCACGCAGGCTCCGCCGCAGGCACAACAGGAGATTACGATCAATGGCAAACCGTTGCCGGCGCCACGTCCAGGCAGGGCAGCCAAACCTGCGCAGGCCGTACCTTCCGAAATGGCACAGATGCCCCTCAACAAATACGTCGCCCACAGTGGCATCAGCGGGCGCCGCGAGGCCGCTGACCTGGTTCGCTCAGGAGAAGTAACCGTAAACGGCGCTGTCGTGACGGAGCCCGGCACCAAAATTTCCGACGGTGATGAAGTAAAAGTGAAAGGCAAACGCATCAACCCGACAAAGAACCTGGTGTACATCCTGCTCAATAAGCCAAAGGATTATATCACTACCACCGACGACCCGCAGGGCCGCAGGACGGTGCTCGACTTGCTGCGCAACGCCACCAATGAACGCGTTTATCCCATCGGCCGACTCGATAGAAATACCTCGGGTGTATTGTTGTTTACCAATGACGGTGAACTTGCCCAGATCCTGTCGCATCCAAAACACGAGATCAAAAAGATCTATGAAGTAAAACTTGATAAGGACCTGACAAAAAACGACTTTGAAAAATTGCTGAACGGCATCACGCTCGAAGATGGTTTTATCGCACCGGATGCCCTGGCCTACGCCGACACAGACGACCGCAGCATCATCGGTATCGAAATCCACAGCGGCCGTAACCGCATCGTGCGACGCATTTTCGAAAAGCTGGGATACGATGTACGGGGCCTCGACCGCGTAATGTATGCCGGTTTAACAAAGAAAAATGTGCAACGTGGCAAATGGCGCCTGCTGGCAGAAAAGGAAGTCAGGATCCTGAAACACTTCAATAAAACAGGTACAAAAAAACAGTGATGCCCCTCATGAAGAAGGAATTGGAAGTTATTTTTGAGAACGATGATTTTGTCGTTATTAATAAGCCGGCAGGCATGTTATCGATCCCTGACCGGGTGCAGTCTGAAGATTCATTGAAAGATATCCTAAGAGAAAAATACGAGCATATTTTCACGGTACACCGGCTCGATAAGGACACCAGCGGCGTCATCGTTTTTGCAAAAAACGAAACAACGCATAAATTTTTGTCGCTCCAGTTTGAAAACCGGGAGACACAAAAATACTACAGTGGAATTGTTACCGGCACGCTTGATAAAAATCAGGGGATCGTTGATATGCCGGTCATTGAACACCCGGTAAAAAAAGGCATTATGACAACGTCGCCAAAAGGGAAGTCCGCTGTAACGGAATATGAGGTATTGGAGGAATTTGGCCCGATGTCATTGCTGCGTTTTAAGATCCTTACTGGCAGAACGCACCAGATCCGTGTGCACATGAAATGCCTGGGCCACCCGATTGTTGTAGATGAACTGTATGGAGACGGGCAACCGATATTACTGTCTTCTCTTAAAAAAAAATATAAACTATCCCAACGGGAAGAAGAGGAAAGGCCTATTCTTGGTCGCCTGGCATTACATGCAGAAAAACTTCTTCTCACTAACACCCAAGGTCAGTCGCAGGAATTTACCGCGGACATGCCAAAGGATATGAGGGCTTTGCTACAGCAACTTAAGAAGATAAGTCTTAAATAGTTTAAGGTTTAAGGTTTAAAGTTTAAAGTCCTCAACTTCATAACTTTAAACCTTAAACCTTAAACCTTAAACTTACTTATTCGGTTGCGGTGTATACCTCAGGTAAGGTTTTACAACCTTCACACCTTTTGGAAATTTTTTGATGGCATCTTCGGTTGAAATGGACGGAACGATGATTACGTCTTCGCCTTCTTTCCAGTCTGCCGGTGTGGCGACGCTGTGGTTGGCTGTAAGTTGAAGGGAATCAAGTACACGGATCACTTCCAAAAAATTTCTGCCGGTCGAAGCCGGGTAGATAATCATCAGCTTTACCTTTTTATCGGGATCAATGATAAAGAGCGAACGCACTGTAACGGTCAGTGATGCATTAGGATGCAACATGCCATACAAGGTCGATACCGTGCGATCTTCATCGGCTATCAGCGGAAAGTCAACCGTTGTATTTTGTGTTTCGTTGATGTCAACGGTCCAGCTAACATGTTTATCCAGCGGATCAACACTCACAGCCAGTACTTTCGTATTACGTTTCTTAAATTCGTCATTGAGCTGTGCAGTTCGTCCGAGTTCAGTGGTACAAACTGGCGTAAAGTCTGCCGGGTGTGAAAATAAAATCCCCCAGCTGTCGCCAAGGTATTCATAAAAATCGATGTGACCTTCGGTCGTGTCTGCCTGAAAATTGGGAGCGGTATCCCCTAATTGTAAACTCATAATGTAAAAAATTTAGAATTAATACGAAGGTATATAAAATCCTACAAAATTTATAGAGTTCCCCAAATTTAGCAAAACAGGTACCATTTATTGCGGCAGATCGACCGTTACAGCATTCAGCCAGCAATTGAAAGCAGGCAATAATACTAAATATTTTAGTAA
>JBBSSY010000269.1:0-5311 GCA_038241595.1 Chitinophagales bacterium
AATGATCACCTGGACGGCCAGATGTGGAATTACTGTTACCTGAACGCCGGGCTGGTCATCAATTTAAATGGTAAAAGATATATAAGCAAGAATGGGCTGCTCGACCTCTTGCAGCGCAAAACAAACGCAGACGAGATCCGCTACCCGATCATGCACCTGAAAGGGGAAGACATCGAAGTGGCCGTAACCCATGAACACCAGTATGGTGAAGAGTATTACAGTTTTGTAAACGGTCAGTTTACCACGCAGGGCGGAACCCACCTCGTGGCGTTTCGCGAAGGTTTCGTAAAAACAATCCGTGAATTTTATAAAAAGGATTATGACGTGTCGGATATCCGCGCCAGTATTTGTGCCGCCATCTCGGTGCGTGTGCAGGAACCCGTTTTTGAGAGCCAGACAAAAACAAAACTCGGCTCGCAGTTCGTATTTGAAGGCGGTCCCACCGTCCGAAACTTCATCGGCGACTTCCTGGCAAAGGAGATGAACAACTACCTGCACAAAAATCCTGCGACCGCCGATGCCCTGAAGCGACGCATCGAACAAAGCGAACGCGAGCGCAAGGAGCTCGCCGGCATTAAAAAATTGGCCAACGAAAGAGCGAAGAAGGCAAACCTCCACAACAAGAAACTCCGCGACTGTCGCTTTCATTATAATGACGAACCGAACGGTAAAGACAAGGACCGGATCGTGGAAAAACAAACAGAGAGCACGATCTTTATTACCGAGGGTGATTCGGCTAGCGGTTCGATCACCAAGTCGCGCAGCGTGGAAACCCAGGCGGTGTTCAGCCTGCGTGGTAAACCATTGAACTGTTTCGGACTTACAAAAAAGATTGTTTATGAGAATGAAGAATTTAACCTGTTGCAACATGCACTCAACATTGAGGAAGGGTATGAGGGCCTGCGTTATAATAATATTATCATCGCCACCGATGCCGATGTGGATGGCATGCATATCCGACTGCTGATGATGACTTTTTTTCTCCAGTTTTTTCCCGACCTGGTAAAAAACAAACATGTGTATATCCTGGAAACACCCTTGTTCCGGGTGCGAAACAAGCAGGAGACCATCTATTGTTATGACGAAGCGGAAAAACAGGCGGCCACCAAAAAACTGGCCAACAAGCCAGAAACGACCCGCTTCAAGGGCCTTGGCGAGATCAGCCCGGATGAGTTCGGCCGTTTTATTGGACCTGACATGCGGGTGCAGCCGGTGCTGATGATGCCTGATACACACATCCAGCAGTTGCTCGAATATTATATGGGTAAGAATACCCAACAGCGCCAGGATTTTATCATCGGCAACCTCCGTGTCGAGGTGGACCTCGTGAACGATGTTGCGGGGTTAAATCCCAATTAGTAACTATTTTCGTTTTGCAGGAGACCTGCTATAAAATTTTCATGACTGATGATTCACCTTGTTTTTCAAAACGCCGACGTTGCTGTATTGCGAAGCAGTTTTGAACTGGATCAGCAACTTGCGGGCGACATTATAGAAATTAAAGATGACTACGCAGTCGGCCCACTCGGAGACATCTATACGGAAGAAGGCATCGAGGCGAGGAAGCAGTGGTGGCGCGAAGTGATGGCGGGCGGCGATTATGACGGTCAGGTTGAGACCGGCTACGTCAATGACCAGGCTGCTGTTGCCGGTTTACTGAACCGCATGCAGGAAGATCCGGAAGAAGTTGTCTGGATCTGGGCCGCCCAGAACAAACATGACGTGAGCGGCTATTACTGGCTGATGAGCCAGCTGGCAGACCTGCAGGGGCGGGTGTTTCTTTTATACCTCAACAACCTGCCTTTCATCAATGAAAAGGGCGGACTATTCTATCCGGAAAACCTGTATGAAATCGCACCACGTGAATTTCTCAAGGCCCGCAAGCTTTCCCGAAAGATTACAGCCAGCGAATTCGAAACGGATCCTGACGAATGGAAAAAACTTTGCGACGAAAACAAACCGGTGCGTTTGCTGGAAGGCGGTAAAAAACTTGTACAGCATGCTGACGCATTTTATGACGAAGCCCTCCTGAAATTTATTACAGGCGACTGGATTCGCTCGAGCAAACTCATCCATACCTACCTGAACAAATCTGCCAATCGTACCGGTGATGCCTACCTGCTGTGGCGCCTCAAGAAAATGATTGAAGACGGAAGGTTGCTCGCGCAGGGTGAGGTGAAGAATATGAAGGATTTCGAGGTAAAACTGGCGGTGATGCAAACGGCTTAACGAGGCGGAGGAATACTATTCCAGAAAACAGTCTTTAAACACACACGCGCCATGAAAACCCTGATTATCCTGGAAGAAATATCGATGTTTCTGTTCAGCATCCTGATATTTTCATCGCTTGAATATGCCTGGTGGTGGTTTCCCGCGCTCTTGCTGGTTCCTGATTTCAGTATGATCGGTTACACGATGGGCAACAAAACGGGCGCTGCGGTATATAACCTGGTGCACCACAAAGGCGTTGCGATCACCCTTTTGGCAGCAGGTTTTTTTCTGCGCAACGACGGCGTGATCTTGGCGGGCGCTATACTGTTCGGCCATTCGAGCCTCGACCGTGCTTTCGGGTATGGACTTAAATACAATACCGGTTTCGCATTTACACACCTTGGAAATATTGCCCGGAACCATGCAGATTAGCGCCATCCATCATATTGCAATCCTGACAGACGACTACGAAACGAGCAAGAAATTTTATACCGACATTTTAGGTTTTAAGGTGCTCAGCGAAATATACCGCGAAGCACGAAATTCGTACAAACTCGATCTCTCCGTAAACGGCCAATACCAGATTGAGTTGTTTTCTTTCCCCGAATACCGCGACCGGGCCTCGTTCCCCGAAGCAAAGGGTTTGCGGCACCTGGCTTTTGCGGTACCAGATGTGGACGCTGCCGCCGAAGAATTGCGGGCTAAATCAGTTGCGGTGCAGGATGTTCGGATCGATGAATTTACCGGCAAGAAATTCTGTTTCTTTAACGATCCCAACGGTCAGCCGCTTGAACTGTATGAAGAGTAGCCGAAGCCGTTTGCATGCCTTTTTCCATTCGGATACAGGCAGGAAGTCGCTCCTCTTGCTCGCTATCGTTGCCTGGTTGCTACACCACCACTTTGTGTTTCTCGGTTTCTATAACAACGACGACATTAATTATGCACGGCTTGCCCACCAATGGCTGACCGGCGAAGCTGCATTATTTCAACCCGGCAATCACCTTGCCCTACGATGGACCCCGATCGGGGTGACCGCCTTTTTCTACTGGCTATTTGGCATCAACGAAGTTACCACCAGCGCCTATGGCCTGCTCACCCTGTCAGGCACCGGATGGATTATTTATACATTGTTGCGTAAACAACCCCTGCTGGTTTATCTTTTAAGCCTCCTGCTTTTTTTTGGTAACTACAGCGTGCTGTTTTATACGCACCGTTTGTTGCCGGACAGCGGCATCTGCCTGCTCATTTTCGCAGCCTGGTACGCCTGCCATCGTTACCGCTTTGGACACAGCGCCAGCCGCTGGTACTGGCCCGTACTATTTGCCGGAGCAAACGCGTTGGCCCTGTTGACAAAAGAAACCATCATCATGGCGTTGCCCTTATACATCATTTACATGCTGGGCGACGTTCGGAATCGGGCAGGCAGGAAATTCTGGATAATATGCCTTCCGGTGATGGCTGTGCTTCTGTTTGTTTACTTGCTGGTGTTTAAAGTATATACGGACGACTGGTTTTATCGTTTCCACATGCTGCAGAACGGGCAGTACCTGAACGACTGCCGGTACGATCTGTTGCCCGTTGTTGAAACCATCAAACGGGTAGGGTACTATCTCTGGTATAACTTCCTCCGTAATGGCGACATGATCTACCTCTCGACTGCCGCCACGGCATATTTTTACAGAAAACAGTTACGGTTATCCACTTGTGATACACACATTGTCACGGCCTGTATGATTTTGTTGCTGACCTCAGATCTGATGACGATTTCGCTGACCAGCTATGTGCCGCTTTGCGAGGATCCGCGCCATTTCCTATTTCTAATGCCTTTTGCGGCTGTTTCAGGCAGCTACCTGCTGCGCGGGTACCTGGCAACGCCAAAAGACTTTATCGCACTGCCAGTTGTTTTTTTATTGATGACAGCCATACTTTATATCACTGGGGGCGGAGAGATAAAAATTGTGTATGCTTTGTTGACCGCGTTGCTTTTCGCCTGGTTGTTTATGGGGGGAAAGGGCAGGGCGGCAATTGGTCGATTGTATGTAGTGGTCGCTGTTGCATGCATCATGACCATATTGCCGTTTTACGATATTTACAGTAAAAAACAGGCTTTTTATTTCGATCATAAAAATATGATCACCAGTGTATTTCCGCAAAGGATTTCAACTGGTATTGTTTTAACCGGTGATGACCTGACCGCCGAGTTGAGTGAATACTTTATGCGTTTTGAAACGGGGAATATACGATTTCAAAATCTCAAACGTTTCAATCCATCTCCCGGAGAAGATGTCTACCTGCTCGTAAACGGGGCGCCGTCTGCCTATGTAAATGAATCATTTGCAAGAGCAGCAGCCGAGTATGACAATCACGGACTTGAAAAAATAGTTCAGGAGGGAACGCTAATTTTGTACAGGGTAAGAAATAATAATAGCTTAGCGGCTCTGAAACGCTTTGCGATTTACTAAACAACAGCATGGAATGGAAACGAATGATTTTTTACACGGCGAATCAGGCGTATCGGGCCAATATAAAACCTGGTTCCTCGAGTACGCGTCGTATGTGATTCTTGAACGGGCGGTGCCTGCGCTTGAAGACGGTTTGAAACCGGTTCAGCGACGCATCCTGCATTCGATGAAAGAAATGGATGACGGCCGTTTCAACAAGGTGGCCAATATCATCGGGCAGTCCATGCAATACCATCCGCATGGCGATGTCAGTATCGGTGATGCGCTCGTAAACCTGGGTCAGAAAGAATTGATGATCGATACGCAGGGCAACTGGGGCGATGTAAGAACCGGTGCTTCTGCAGCAGCTTCGCGGTACATCGAAGCGCGCCTGTCAAAGTTTGCGCTGGAGGTGGCGTTCAATGCAAAAACCACCGAATGGGCGCTAAGTTATGATGGACGAAAGAACGAGCCGGTCACACTGCCCATGAAATTTCCCTTGCTGCTCGCCCAGGGTGCAGAAGGCATCGCCGTGGGGCTTGCAACAAAAATTTTACCTCATAACTTTTGCGAGCTGATCGACGCCTCCATCAAATGTCTGCGCGGCAAAAAGTTTGACTTCTTTCCCGATTTTCAAACGGGGGGTATGGCGGATGTCA
>JBBSSY010000270.1:0-5304 GCA_038241595.1 Chitinophagales bacterium
CGAGATTGATCATGTATTCTTGACGTTAAATAAATAATTTAAACATTCCTCTGTATTGGCTGATAGCTGATAGCTGATAGCTGGCGGCTGATTGCTGACAGCCCAATTCCAGTACCGAAAAATATTCAGCCAATGACTTCCTCCCCAGATCACGCCGAACTTTCCCTCCGCTTCAACGTCGACGAGCCTCGTGTGGACTGGCACGACGAGACCCTCTGGTGGGTGCGTAAGAAGCGCGACATCGCCGCCAATAGTGTACCCGAATGGGAAGCACTTCGGGAAATGGCTTCGCAGATCAAGAACAATGTATTGTCAAATATGTCTGATTACCTGCTGGAGTTTGAACGCAACGCAAAGCAGAACGGCATCATCGTGCATTGGGCCGGCGATGCGGCAGAACACAACGAAATCATTTATGAAATCCTGAAGAAGAACGGCATCAAACGCATGATCAAGAGCAAATCTATGCTCACCGAAGAGTGCCACATGAATCCTTTCCTCGCTGAACAGGGAATCGAAGTGATCGACACCGATCTCGGTGAACGCATTGTACAGCTGGCAGATGAATCACCGAGCCACATCGTGATGCCCTGTATCCATAAAAAAAAGGAAGAGATCGGCGAATTGTTTCACCGGTTCCTGGGCACCGAGGAAGGAGCCTCCGATCCAAAATACCTGACCAGTGCAGCGCGTGAGCATCTACGTGATATGTTCCTGACACGGCGGCTGGCGCTAACGGGCGTGAACTTCGCCATCGCCGAAACCGGAGAATTTGTCGTGTGTACGAACGAAGGCAACGCCGATATGGGCGCGCACCTGGCCGATGTACACATTGCCAGCATGGGCATCGAAAAAATCCTCCCGCAACGAAAACACCTCGGCGTTTTTCTGCGACTGCTGGCACGCAGTGCCACCGGTCAACCGATTACCTCTTACTCGAGTCACTATAAAAAACCGCGCGAAGGCAAAGAGATCCATATCGTGATCGTAGACAACGGCCGCAGCAAACAGCTCGGACGCGCGGATTTTCGCAATTCACTTAAGTGCATCCGGTGCGCGGCTTGTATGAATACCTGCCCGGTGTATCGTCGCAGCGGTGGCCACAGTTACCATACGGCCGTGGCCGGACCCATCGGTTCCATCCTGGCGCCTAACCTGGACATGAAACAGTTTGCCGATCTGCCCTTTGCCTCAACGCTTTGCGGTTCCTGCACCAATGTGTGCCCGGTAAAAATCGATATTCATGAACAGCTGTATAAATGGCGGCAGGTGCTCGTAAAAGAAGGCTATGTACCCAAGGCAAAGAAAGCCGGCATCGAAGTGATGAACTGGACCCTGTCAAGTCCTTTCCTGTTCCATACCGCAGGTAAGGCAGGAAGATGGGTTATCAAAAATGTACCTTTCGTACTAAATAATCATTTTAATCCCTGGTATAAACAACGGGAGATGCCCGAGGCGCCCAAAAACTCTTTTGGCGAATGGTACCAGAAAAACAGGAAAGCTGATGGATAGCAGGGAAAAAATGCTGACGGCCATTCGTGCCAACCAGCCCGAGACTTCGGCATTGCCAGAGATCGAGGTGTTCGACACCAGCGGATGGGATCTCCTGGAAAGGTTCCAGCGTGTTTTGGAATCCATCGGCGGACAGTCAGTGATCGTAAAGAGTTATGACGAGATCAAAACATTTGTAGCATTGAATTTCGCCGATGCAGATCGAATTGTGTCTTCGGTCCCCGAGCTCGGTTATGAGAAGATTGACGTCGCCAACGATCCGCATTTGTTGCAGAATATTGAACTGGCCGTTCTGCGCGGGCATTTTGGCGTAGCGGAAAATTCAGCCATCTGGGTTACCGAAGAAACGCTGGGTGAGCGGGTACTGCCTTTTATCTGCCAGTATCTGGCCCTTGTTATAAGAAAAGAAGACATCGTGCCGACCATGCACCAGGCGTATGAGCGAATCGGCCAGGCTGATTATGGTTTCGGCGGATTTATCGCTGGTCCCTCAAAAACTGCCGACATTGAACAGTCTCTGGTACTCGGCGCCCATGGCCCGAAAGGGATGACGGCGTTTATTTTAGATGGAAATTTCTAGGCATACGCCCAAAAGAAGTTGTGCATTTTAACAACCGTCTGCCCCATACTCCATTCCCCATACCCCATACCCTTCTTCTGATTGCTGATTTCTGATTTCTGATTGCTAACTGCTGACTGCTGACTGCTCACTACTCCTTCACCATCTCCCGGAAATTCTTCGCGCTTGTGGCTACTTCCGGCGCGTTGTTCTTCCAGTTGTATTCGTACTCTGCGGAAATAACGCCTTTGAATTTCTGTCTTTTCAATTCTGCGATCACCCCTGCTATGTTTGATACGCCCGTGCCCCAAGGAACGTCATGTGCTGATCTAACGCCTTTTTCATTCAGGTCTTTCATGTGACATCCTTTAATATGACCTTCCAGTTTTTTAAGGCATTCAACCGGGTCAAGTCCTGAGCGCACCCAGTGGCCGATGTCTGCGCAGGCGCCGATGCGGGGACTTAATCCCTTGATGGCATTTAATACGATATCCGGGTTCCAGTAATGTGATGGGTTCGGATGGTTATGGATAGCAACATTGACCTGGTATTTTTCACATAAGGTAGAGATCAATGGCAGATCGCTTTCTTTTGGTTCAGAGGTGATGTTGTCGAGGCCCATGCCCTTCGCAAACTGGAACAAAGAATCCCAGCCTTCAGGGCTCGTAGCATTTACAACCCCAAACGCGACCATCTTTATACCCTTGACTTTTAATTTTTTAAGGATCAGTGCACGTTTTGCAGCATCCATGTGAAAGTCCATTTTGCCTTCGAGTCCACCCCCGAGGGTTTGTCCCGGGAAACCTTCGACAAATTTCAGTCCGCAGCTGTCGATTTTATCCAGCGCTTCGGAGAATGTATACTCTTTAAAGGTATAAGACTGCGCGCCCAGTTTCCAGCCCAGCTTTAATTCCGGGTCCTGCGCCACAGACTGCTGTATCGTCAGTACCGACAGCAAGACTACCGCAAGCAATTTCGTGATCGTTTGTTTCATATAGTTGATGTGATTTTTAGTCCGCTAAATGTAAGGTTTATTTGGGTATGGGGTAAGAGGTCTGGGGTATGGGCAGAAAACAAAAAGAAACGTCGTTTAAAGTTCAATGGTTAATGCTCGATAACATGCGCAACAAACGTTCTGCCCCCTATTGACAACTGAATTTTGAAAATCAATGCGAAATGCCAAAGGCAAATTAAAATGATTTCTTCTGACTACTGACTGCTGATTGCTGACAGCCCATACCCCATACCTTCATACCCCATCCCCGGCGCTATTTCCTGCTATAATTCGGCGCCTCCTTCGTAATCTCGATATCATGCGCATGGCTTTCGCGCATGCCAGCATTGGTGATCTTGATGAAAGTAGCTTGTTTCAGCGCGGCGAGGTCGCGGGCACCGCAATAACCCATGCCCGCCCGCAGGCCGCCGGTATATTGCTGAGCCACTTCCTTCAGGCTCCCTTTAAACGCCACCCGGCCCTCGATGCCTTCAGGTACTAATTTTTTCAGATCGTCTTCCACATCCTGGAAGTAGCGGTCGCTGCTGCCTTCGCGCATGGCGCCGATAGAGCCCATGCCGCGGTATTCCTTGAATTTTCGCCCTTCGTAAATGATCGTGTTGCCCGGACTTTCTTCCACACCGGCAAATACACTGCCCATCATCACGGTGTCTGCACCCGCTGCAAGTGCCTTCACCATATCGCCCGTATAACGGATACCACCATCCGCAATTAATGGTACACCCATTTTGCCCAGCACCGATGCCGCTTCCATGATGGCCGTTATCTGCGGTACACCTGCGCCTGCTACGATGCGGGTGGTGCAAATGGAACCGGGCCCGATGCCTACCTTCACCGCGTCGGCACCTGCGTCAGCCAGTGCTTTGGCGCCAGCGGCGGTGCCGATATTACCGGCTATTACCTGCAAATTTTTAAATGTTTTTTTAACACTTTTAAGCGCATCGATGACGCCCCTGCTATGTCCATGGGCACTATCAAGACAAACAACATCGACGCCAATATTTTGTAGTGCCGCTGCACGGTCCAGCATGTCTTTGGTGATGCCAAGTGCGGCACCTACCCGTAACCGTCCAAAAGCGTCTTTTACGGCGAAGGGGTGGCTGCGTACCTGCAGGATATCGCGGTAAGTGATCAGCCCCATCAGCGTGCCATTTTTACGCACGACCGGTAGCTTTTCCACCTTGTACTGGCGCAATATTTTTTCGGCTTTTTTTAGATCGGTTCCTTCCGGCGCCACGATCAAATTTTCTTTTGTCATCACCTCCTGTACTTTGCGGGATTTGTCGGTCTCGAAACGGAGGTCACGGTTGGTAAGTATGCCAACCAGTTTGTTGGCAGTATCTACGATGGGAATACCGCCGATTTTATTTTCTTTCATCAGGCGCAAGGCGTCACCGATGGTCGCATCTATGTGTAAAGTGATCGGGTCAATGATCAGCCCGCTTTCGCTTCTTTTTACTTTTCTAACCTCTTCCGCCTGCCGTTCGATGCTCATGTTTTTGTGCAGGATGCCCAGGCCACCCTCACGCGCAAGCGCAATGGCCAGGTTGGCCTCGGTAACCGTATCCATGGCGGACGACAGCATCGGGATGTTGAGCGAAATGTCTTTGGTAAGTTGGGTTTGGGTGCTCACTTCGCGCGGCAGAACTTCTGAGTAAGCCGGGGAAAGCAATACATCATCAAATGTTAAACCTTCACCTGAAATTTTTTGGGGACTGATTGATTTGCGGGAACTGTTATGTAGTGTTGCCATGTGCAAAGATAGGGCAGCAGACAAATTGGTTCCAAATTTATGTACAGCGATGAGGGCTATTCGTATCAACGACAACGGAATGCGAAGCCGGAACTCTATATTAGTGCTACTTTGCATGCCCGAATAATATCGGCACGCCGGCAAGGAACGGCCTGGAAGCGGTCGATTAGGCCAGGATGGTTTGCAGCATTATTTTTGCGCACCAATCACTTTTATAACTCTTTAACCCTGGGTTTTCCGGCGACTGGTCCAAACACCATCAAGCATGAACTTTAAAAATTTTTTCTTCCGGATTCTTAATTGGGAAACCTGGCATTACCTGGCGAAATATATACCGCTGAGCCCCGCCTGGCTTTGGTACTGCCTTCGCTCAGGTTCCTTCTGGTTTTTTACCCCATCCAATCCCACACTGACATTCGGTGGTTTTGAGGGGGAAAGCAAAAAAGAAATGTACGACCAGCTGCC
>JBBSSY010000271.1:0-5292 GCA_038241595.1 Chitinophagales bacterium
TACAGGCTGCTGGCCAATTGTACCCGAAAGATGACCCTTGTGGCCTTGCCCGTTAGGTTTTGTGTTTTGATCACCTCCAAAAGATACATCACCACCGCCCATTTCTACACGATTGCCATCCATTGTCTCCACATACCAACGACCTGATAAAGGTACTATCCATTGTGGCTCTGGGTTCTCATGCCAGGAACCTACCCACCCAACCGGCATTTCGGCAAACAATATTTTGCTATCAGCCTGTAGTATGTGCTTATTCCATTGCGGTAGTGCATCTCCGCCCATACTTTCTTTTACAAATGAAGTAAGTTGAACCCGTGTTTGATGGCTAACACCTTTATAGTCTGTCCAAACATGCCAATAGAATAATTCCGGCTTATTTCCCTCTTCTTCTTTAGTATCTTGCATAAATGGTATTCTTTATAATGATTGTTATATTCCTTGTAATAGCCTTTATTCAACCTATATCCCAACCCTTAGCCCTGAGGAACTTTTTTCCCAATTGTTACTATATTTCGTGTTTGCTCTGCAATTCAGCCGGGCGCTTCAAAAGGGCTAAGATGCCCTATACCCACTGTTGTTATTAATTTTGCGTGATTTAAAAATGGCACTACTCGTTGCTTTATCACATCAGAAGTTATTACAGGATCATCTTTAGAAGCAAGCACCGTAATGGGCAGTCCGAGCGATTTTATATTATCAGCAATAGAATGATTCATGTCTTCTAAAATCCACCATTTCCATGTAGCCGGATCGGTAATGAGCTGTGTATTAAGAGCCAAAGCATGCTGGCCTTCTGTTAGGGGTTTTCTTATAGCGCCAGCTATCAATTTTTCAGCTTCGTGAGGATCGGTGTGATGAAGCATGCGTTCTTTTTCTTTTTCTGGCGTAGGTTCAGTAGTAGGTGGTGAAGGAGCTACCAAAATTAATTGCTGAATGGTTTCTTTAGAAGCATTAGCTGCCATCTGCATTGTAATTTTTCCACCCATTGAATGCCCAATCAGTATGTAGGCCTTAATGCCAAGTGATATTATTTGTTTTTGTACATACTCTGCAAACCTTGGATTGTTAGCACTTCCATTGCCGGTTCCCCCCCCCGAAGCCCGGAAGAGTAATAGCTATACAACGGTAATCATCCGATAATTTCTCAACCACCCAACGCCAGCTTTGTGCCGATCCCCCAAAATAATGTAAGAATACTAATATGGGTCCGTGGTTTCCCCATTGTAATATCTTATTATTTTCAGCCATCATTTTTTATTTAATTTTTTAAAGTAGCTCAACCAAATGCCGTTGCTACAGACCCTCCATCTACACGATAGTTACTACCGGTAATATAGCTGGCATGTTCAGAACAAAGAAAGGCAATTACATTCGCTACCTCAGGGGCTTTGCCACGCCTGTCCACTACAATATTTGGCCGCTCATTCCTTAAAAACCATTCAATAGCTTCTTCCTTAGAAATACCGCGCTTCTTTGATAATTGGTTTTCTTTGATAATTGGTTCATCATTTCATCGGTCATAGGGGTAGCTATGTACGCCGGAGAAGCACATTTTATCATAACACCACGGGGTGAATATGTCTTTGATAAACATTTTGTAAGATTAATGATCCCGGCTTTGCAGGCATTGTAAGGGCTCTCTTCCCGGTCGGGCTGCAAGGCATTATCGGAAGCGATTAGCACAATGCGGCCCCAGCCCTTTTCTTGCATGTGGGGAATAAAAGCACGACATACACGTACTGCTCCCATTAAATCAATATCAATTGTATTATACCAGTCTTCATCGCTGAGTTTCAGGAAATCGCCTGCAGCTCTCCGTATGCCTGAACAGTTCACTACTATATCTGCACCTCCAAGTTGTTCTTTTGTTTTAGCAGCCAGCATCTGTACATCTTCATTTTTTGTTAAGTCTGCCGATACGGTAACCACACTATTATTTCCCGTGGAACGTGAACGTACTTCTTCGCCAGCTTTTTCTAATTCTTAATATATTTATCATTTAAAACAATATTTATACCTTCGACTGCTAAAATCATTGCAGTAGCCAGACCTATGCCGTGTCGCCTCCTGTAATAACTGCTGTCCGGCCTTTTATTGATAAATTCATAGTATAATTGTTTTTATTAATTCTCGTTTTTTTGTAATCTAACTTCTATTATCTTTAATCTTTTAATTAATCAAACCTCTACTTTTAAACTTGCTGGCTCATTTGTAATTTCAAAAACTTCGCCGTGCGGAACGATTGTAATTTGTCCATATTCCCTGAGCAGCAGTTTGTAAGCTTCGGCAACAGGTCGCGGTTTGCGGTTCAGATCATACAACCCGCATTCATTGACCGTTCCTTTTTTTTCGGCAAGTTCGATGTCCCAATCAATCTGGTCAATCAGACTATACCAGGTAAAACCAAGCACCGGAATGCCGTCTTTGCGCATCTGCAAAATATTTATCCATTGTTTCCAAAGCCAGGTCGGCGCTTCTTCGGGGTTAAAAACATTGGTTTCTGTGTGCATTACCGGTTTTCTGTAGCGCATGTAATAGTCTTTGGTGATTTGATACCAGCCGTAAACGTCTTCAGCAGTGCAAATAGAGCCGTCAGGTTTTAAAATCCGTTCGTTGCGGCCATAATAATCGTTGCCCATAACCTGGTATCCGGGAGGTTCGCCAACCATAAACCAGTCGTATTCTTCGCGTGTCAAACCATTATCCATTAAATAATAAGCAATATCTGCATCTGGTGGAAATGCGTAGAGCAAATCGAGCGAAATCAGGCGTTGTTTGTTGGTTAATTTAGTTTTCTGTGAAATAGCAGCGCAGGTTTCATGAAGATATTCGGCAGATTCCGATTGAATGATCACGCAGTCGTTTCGGCGTTTGGCGATCTCGTGCGTTCCCAAAATGCTGGCTGCGACAATGTGTTTCATGGCGGTAACAAAGGCTTTGTCGGATTTTAACTGCTCATTCCATACACCGTCCTTAGCGCTGACTCGTGCCGTGACATAAATTTCATTGACAGGTGTGTAAAAGCGTACCCAGGGATAACGCTCTGCAACAGCCGCAGCATAATCTGCAAAATGCACGGGCAACTCAGGATTTTGAAAATTGCCGATCCAATCGGGAACTCCAAAGTGCATCAAATCGAGAATGGGTGTCAATTCCAATTCTTTAATCAGCCGCATTGCTTTGTCGGCAAATTCCCAATCGTATTTACCTTGAGCCGTGTTGATTTTGTAATACGGTAAACCGTAGCGCACAACTTTCAACCCCATATCTTTTATTAAATGCAAATCCTCTTCAAAACGCTCGTAATGCCCGCATTCTTCGAGAAGGTCGCGCCGGGTTTTACCGTTGTTAATAGTTGGATATGAACACTCAATTCCTGTCGCAAACATAAAATTTCCAGGTTTACCGGTCGGCATTCCACTGCCGTCCCTCCCGTGCCCGCCGCCAAATTCGTCACCGGCATAATTGTCTTCTCCGCGCACCTTGTTTACAATGTCAAGAAATCCTTTCTTCATAAGTTAAAAGTTTAAAGCCAAGTTTAAGGTCAAAAAAATCGAGTAAATCAACTTTGAACTTTCTACCTTGAATTTTCTAAAAATTTGTCTGCTATTCGCAAAGCCAGAGCCATAATTGTTAACGCCGAATTGACCGACAACGAACTTGGGAAAATCGAGTTATCGCAGATATACAAGTTTGAAATATCATAACTTTGACCGTTTTGATTGACAACCGAATCAGCCGGGTTAGTTCCCATCCGGCACGTTCCGAGGATGTGTACGTTGCGTTGAAACGTCCACATCTTTTTCGCTCCGGCTTCCGTCCAGATTTCCTTCATTAACTTTTCGGCGTGCGCCGTCATTCGTTTTTCGTTGTCACCATGCGAGAAATAAATGCATGGCTTCGGCAGGCCGCGCTCGTCCTTTTCATCGGAAAGCTCAATAAAATTATGTTGATATGGCAGACACTCCCCCAAAATATTAATGCCTGCCGTGTGATTGTAATCCATCATCCATGCACCGAGTTCGGAGCCGTAATCTTTTTTAGTTCGGGCAAGTTGTGAAGTATAAGTTACCGGCATTACGCCGAGTGATTGCAGCAAATAACCACTTGCAAAATCTACATCCTTCAGGCGATGCGTGTCTTCGGAAATTAATCCACCCGGGATTCCAATATGCGGATAAATCGCCTCTTCAAAAGTGCCCCAAATCTGAACACCTGTATGCGCCATAAAGTTGCGCCCGACCTGCCCGCTGGAATTTGCTAAATCGTTGATTAAAAGAAGGCGTGGCGTTTCAATTCCACCTCCGCAAAGAAAAACATTTTTACAAAGCTGTTTTTTTGTTTCGCCGTTTTGTGAATAAACGACAGCTTTGATTTTCCCATTTGAATCCAGCTCAAATTCTGTAACGAAACATTCGGAACGAATTTCAGCACCGCATTTTAATGCAAACGGTAAAAAAGTTACGTCCATCGAATCTTTTGAACCTGTCGAGCAACCGGCCTGGCAAAAACCGCGATTATTGTAAGCGGGCCGCCAACCGATTTTCTCCTGAAAATAATCTTGCGAAATCACAGCATTTGGCGCTGGTGAAGTCTGGATGTTTAATTTCCTGCAAGCCTGCTGCATCAACCGGGCAGCACCATTTAAAGGCAGAGGAGGCAGTGGATAATTTTTTTTGCGCGGCTTTCCCCACGGGTAATTTGAATTACCCGACACGCCCAAAAACCATTCGAGTTCATCAAAATACGGTTCTAAATCCTCAAGAGATAAACACCAATCGCGGCCGACTCCAAATTCTGAAAAAATCCGAAAATCATCTTCCTGCGGACGCGGCGTGAAAGCCGTAAAATGCAAAGTTGAGCCACCCACCCCGCAGCCGGAATTGTTATTACCAAACGCAACTGCGTTTTCCCCTGCACTTAATCGTTCGTCATTCCAAAATAATTTGCTTTGAGCACGTTCGTCGGTTGGGAATTTCATGTAATCAAAACTCTTTCCGGCTTCTAAAGCCACGACTTTTAAACCGGCTTCTGCCAATCTCGCTAAAATAGGCGCACCACCCGCTCCCGTCCCGATTATCACAGCATCAACCTCTTGACTGGGAGGCCCTAAAATGCTGTGATGCGAAGGCGTTAGACTTTCTTGCCGGGTTTCAACTTTTTCCTTGTGGTCGCCGTGCCGCCAAGTATCCCCGTCAGGAACCCAGCCGTATGCATCCGCAAAACCGATGTAGCCGATTTCGGCGAGAGCAAGCGGATGGGAATAAAATATTTCAGAAAATTCAGCGCAAA